>NZ_RZRY01000968.1:0-1900 GCF_003998035.1 Mesorhizobium sp. M2A.F.Ca.ET.039.01.1.1
GTGTGTACTTCACGCCGCCGACCACGTGCGGAACATAGCTGTCGATCGTGCCAACAGTGCCGGATCCTTCTTCGAGCGAAGCCACCGCCGAAAAGCCGTTGCCGGCGTCGAAGTAATACTGGACGACGTTGGTGTCGAAATCGCCATAGGGAACCAGCGTGTCATTGATGACGTTGCCGGCATAGCCGATGAACGTATCGAAGGCCGATTCGTCCTTACCGACGCGCAGGCCGCCGAGCTGGATCCAGGCGAAGTTCAGCGTAACGCCTTTGTTGACGGCGGGGTTGTCGGTGACGACGCCCCTTACGACGGATGCTGTAGCGTTGCGGTTGCCGAAGTTGAAGCGGGTCTCGGTGTAGGTCTTCAGAGTCCCGAGTTCGGTTTCCTGGCCGGTCCAGGTCCTCAGCGAGAAACGGGCATTCTTCTTCCAGGTGTCCTGGATGGAGCCGTCCTGGTGATCGACGTTCTTAGCACCATCGAACGACCCGATGTCGCCACCGGCGATGTCGTAACGGACATAGCCGCCGATGCGCAGGCAGGTTTCGGTGCCGGGAATGTAAAAGTAGCCGGCGCCGTAGACGTCGCAGATCTTGACGTATTCGGCGGGCTCCGGCTCGGCGACGGTCACCGCATCGGCGGCGCGGGCGCCCGAAACTGCGATCAGGGCCGCAGCGGAGCCGAGCAGAAGGCTCTTGATGTTCATTTTTCAGATCTCCAGACAAAAGTTAAAACGGGTTTGATTTCTTTGCTGAAGGGCAGCGTTGCTACCCCATCCCCAACTATTGAAAAAGAAGCGCATCGCGCCGCCCTTTCGCCCCCGACATGGCCTAACCCGCGGCGGCGTTCAACAGAGATTGTCTCCGAAACAGGCCTTTTGGAATCTTATGAAAGTATTGTTGCGCAAATATCACGTTTTCTACATGAAAATGGCACATATTAAACAACTGGCACGACTGAAACGCGAATTTAGATTTGAACTATATGGCAACTAAACCGGTTTAGATGATTTTATGAAGAATATCATGTTGGCGCCAAAAAGAGATTCGCGCGCTCACCTTTCGGGAAACCCGAGGCATTGCCGCCATCCGAGTGACCAACGCTAAGAGAGCGGCTATCTCTTCAGAGCCGTCTGTCTGAATCTCGGGATTGTGCGGCGTTGGCGCTGCCGTTCGCCGACACGCCCCATATCGGTCATCATTCCGGCAGAAGCGCTCACGCAGAATGGGATCGTGCCGGCTTACCCGGGCGAAGGCTGAAGGTGCCGTGGAACATCAGGCTGAACGTCCTGTTCTTGCGTGTGCCGCAAGCTGGAGCCGACGGCATAGGCCCCAGTGAAGAAGCTCAAGTCGATGAAAACTTGCGGGCAGCAGACACGACGTCACACACCATATCCTGCTTGAGCACGTCGATCGGAATGCGTCCGTGGAGTTGCGGCGAAGGGCGGGTCAGCCAGAACCACGCCAGCCGTGGATTCCCGATTGCCGACATCACTTCGCTAATCCCCGATGCCGGTCTTCCGTCGACGAACTGGGCGAGCGGGAAGACATGTTTGCGGCCGCCCTTGCGCAAGGCAATAACCTCATTGCGCCTTTGCCAGCGATGCAGCGTCGAGCGCGGTATGCGAAAATGCTCTTCCAGAAAGGTCGATCCGGCGACTTCGCCCGCCCAGTCCTCAATCAGCGCCGATTGCAGATCGTTTGTCCGCTTCGCTGATGAGGGTGCTGCTGCGATTGCCGGCATCGCGCCATCATCCGCGCGATTGGCACCGGCGGAGCCGCCGCGTGCGAACTCCCCCAATCTCCGGAAGATTTCCGGGGCGAGCGCAGCGCATTCGCCCTTGAAAGGGCCGATCGCGAGTCGCTGTGCTTGTGGAAGGAAGGGGACGGCGGCGGCGAGGCTG
>NZ_RZRY01000969.1:0-1896 GCF_003998035.1 Mesorhizobium sp. M2A.F.Ca.ET.039.01.1.1
CTGCAGCGGTAAGCGCCACAAAAGTGCTCCGGCGACCTTGTCCAGCGCGGTCACGCCGGCGCGCACGTCTTCCAGCCACAGCATCTTCGCGCCGCCCGCCTCGACCGCGGCAATGATGTCGTCGATGCCGGCCTTTTCGACGAAGGCGCGGGATGACACCACGGTGCGGATGACGGCGGTACGGATCGCCGCGGTCACGCTTGCCGGGCCGGCGGTGTAGTTGATCATCGCCGCAACCCTGGCCGCCGAGATCAGGCCGACAAAGGTGAGCACCACGCCATTGGCGTTGGGCAAGAGCACGCCGACCGCTTCGCCGGGCGCCGTCACCGCCTCGAAACGGCGTCCGAGCACGCGCGCGCCGATGAACAGCTTGCGGTAGCTGAGCGAACCGGAGATCACATCCTCGATGATCGGGCGCGAAGGGCCGACGCGATCGGCGGCGTCGCGCATGGCGAGGAACAGGCCACGGTCGAGATTGGTGCCGTAGAGCCGCGCCTCGGCGAAACGATCGAACAGCGCGTTGGTGTTGGAGGCCATGTCGGGGTTGCGCGCCACCAACTCGGCGATGGTCATCGACTCCAGCACGCTCACCGAAAGCCGCGGGAACCAGTGCCTGGGCGCTTTCTCCTTCGGCGTCAGCGACATCGGCAGATCGCGCGTTCCGGCAACGAAGATCGGCACGATGCGGGCGTCGGCCTGCATGGCGATGCGGGTGATGGCGCGAAACAGCCGGAAGGATTTGACGTCCGGCTCGACACTGTCTGGCAGGTAGACGGCAAGCCGTCCCTTGCCCTTCAGCACGCGCACCAACCGCCGGCTGACGAAGACATGCTCGGCGTTGAAGGCGATGGTGCGGCCAAGCTCGCGCCACGGCTCTAGCCATGGCGAGCGCGCCGAGGCCTCGTCCAGTATATGCAGCGTGTCGTCGGGAAGCAGCGACAGCATCAGCGCCGGTTCGATGCGCGACTGGTGCGAGATCACATAAATGACTGGCGTGTTGGCGCTTCGGGCAATGCGAATACGGTTGTCGGCGATACGATAGACGAGCTTGAACGGCACATAGAGCAGCGCCTGGGTGAAGCGCAGGTCGAGCCGGAACCGCTCGATCACGGCGATCAGCAGCCAGGCAAACACAAGGCCCGCCAGCAGCGCCAGGGTCAGGATCATGCCGCTCTCTCCCAGTCTCCTCCAGGGCGCGGCTCTTGAGCGGCCGCTTCGGTGGCAGAGGGTAGCGGAAGCGCGGGCAAGGTCAATGCGGGCTGAAGCACGGCGTCCCCTTCTCCCCTTGTGGGAGAAGGTGGCTGAGCGAAGCTCGGACGGATGAGGGGTGCTGGAAGGATCGCTGCGCGGGAGAGTAAACTCCTCAAAGCATTGAATTTTTCAAGGCCGTGTTCCTTCCAACACCCCTCATCCGTCTCGGCGCTGCGCGCCGATCCACCTTCTCCCACAAGGGGAGAAGGGGAAGACGGCGCCTATGCCGCCTTCAATCTTCCGCTGATGAAGCGGAATTCCTGGGTTTTGCCGCCATAGCCATAGGCCGCCGCCGGCACTTCGTGCACGAAGGCATAACTCTCCTCATGCACGCTGCCGAGCAGCCGGCCGAAAGCCTCGAAGATTGCCTTCAGATAGGCTTCGAGCTCGAGCTTGGTGTTGGTGCCGTCGACGACCTTGATGTCCAGCCAGAACGTGTTGGTGCCATGCTCGACCAGCGACCTGCCGCCGGCGAACCAGTGCTGCGGATCGATGTAGTTGACGGCGACCGCGGTGATCGTCGGGTCCTTGCGTAACTCCTTGGCGGGTAATCTCGGTGATGTCCTTGGCGATCGCGGCGGACAGCTTGGCGTCGGGCTTGCCCGTGACGCTGATATTGATGATCGGCATTTTCTCTCCTCGGGT
>NZ_RZRY01000096.1:0-14173 GCF_003998035.1 Mesorhizobium sp. M2A.F.Ca.ET.039.01.1.1
TTCGTCGACCTAGGGAACGATACCCTGAAGGACGTCGGCGGCGTCGATCTGGTGTTCGATGTCATCGGCGGTGATATTTAGAAGCAGTCCGCAGCACTGATCCGGACCGGAGGAACGCTGGTGACCGTCGTCGGCCCGGCCGAGGCGCGGCCCACAGACGGCCTGGCGGTTGATTTCGTTGTTGAGTCCGATCGCGCCCAACTGAGGGAGATCGTCCAGCGGGTGCGGGACGGACGACTGCAGACTAACATCGGCAAAGTTTCGGCTCTCGACGAGGCCGTTGCAACCTTCAACGCGAGCGGGCGACGCAACGGGAAGACGGTCATCCGCGTTCGTCCGTAAGAAGGTTAAGAGAGAGGGCGGGTCCTCTCTCCTCCTGGTCTTCGCCAAGCCGCGCTGAGCGATATGACGACGCGATTCCGACGGCCTTTCGAAGATCGGATGCGGCGTGATCCACCAGAAGACCGGGCATGGCCGAGGGCACGGCTGATACGGCAGCTTGCAGCTCATTCCGGACCCAGGCCCGACGGTAACGGCCCGGTCGCGGCACTCTCCGATCGTCCCGGCTGCCTTCTGCGATGCCCTACCGACGCCGGCTGAACAGCTGCGCTGCTTCCGAATGTGATTTCAGAGGTCTGACGCAGACTCAATTCTCCTCACGCGAGACGCGGTGCCGGAGGGCAATCGAACTTGACTGCGCTCACCAGACGGACCTCATGAGCTCCCGATTCCAGGCAGGTCGAAGGGTTGGCTCGCTGTCGCTTCTATCCCCGCATAATGCGATAGACAGTTGCATCGCCTTCCACACCTCGAAGAGGCGCGTCGAAAGCCACCACACGATGGCCGGCAAGCATCTCGCTGACACCGGGCGCGGAATGGAGTGCCTCGGAAATGCAGATCTGTCCGGCTTCCGCCAGGGACTGCACGCGCGCGGCGACATTCACGGTCTGGCCGAAATAGTCGAGGTTGTCGTTGAGCGTCACGGCGATCGATGGTCCACAGTGGGCGCCGATCTTGAGGATGATGCCCGGCCCGTCATGGTCGCTGTTGAAACGATCGATTTCTTCAAAGATGTGGAGTGCGGCCGAAATCGCATCCGACGGCTGTGAGAATACAGCCATCACCGCATCGCCAATCGTCTTGACCACCGCTCCGGAATGTTGCCGAACCGCCGCGTTGACCAGAGCGAAATGCTCGCGAACCAATGCATAGGCGTTGAGGTCACCCAGGCGCTCATACATGGCGGTCGAACCCTTGAGGTCGGTGAACAGGAAGGTGATCTGGCGGATGCCGAGCCCCTCCTTCTCATCGACACGTTCGGACCGGAAGAGCTGGCGGAAGGTTTGCCGCGCAAGCAGCGCTCCGCCGGAGACATAAGGGTCGAACTCGAGCGCCGGCTTGGTGGTCAGCGCGACAAGCTCGGGCGGCCAGTTGATGGCAAGCAACGAACCGCGCACCGCCCCCCTGTTCGCCACCTCAATGACAATCGGACCAGCCGGCACGGCTGGTAACGCCGGCAAGAAGCGTTTGCCATCATAGTCGATCTTCAGAAGCGTCGGCGCCGAAACCGGATCGCCCGATATCGGCACAGCGAATGCGGCCTGCGTCTGCACGTTGACGCCCGCAAGGACGCCTGGTCCCAGGTCGGCGCGGACCACTGTGGTGGTGCCTGGCGGCAGAAACGTCATGCCCCGAACGAAGCCGCGCAGAACGTCAAGAAAGCGAACGTCTTGCCCGGGTAGCCGCCCGTCATGTCCGAAGTGGAGCTTCCAGTGAAAATCCTCGACAGGCAACGTCTCGGGATCGTGGTGCGGCAGGCGCCGCAGCTTTGGCGATATCGAGAAGGTGACCTCGATGAAGTCGTCGAGGTCGGTGTCGCCCGACACGTCGCACAGGCCGCAGACGTAGTGGGTCTTGAGCGTGCGAAGGGCGCCGAAACTGTCGAGCACCATGCCGGACTGGGGACAGAGCACATCCCAGCTCATGTCGAACAAACCACAGCGGGCGGCGTGAAGGAAGAGGTCGATTGCTTCAGGCTCGGCGATTGCGCGGTCGCGAGCAAAGGCCAGCGGATTGACACGATAAAGCGAGTGGTCGTCGGCACTCCTGATCAGCGTCTCGAATTTCGAGATGACGCGAGGGCTCCAGGCGCGCGCCTGCTCCACCTTGGTCATTTTGCTTTCGAGAAGACGATCGTCGACTGCCGTCACGCCCGATCCTCAACCTTGTCTCGCGACAGCCTACTAAAAAACCAGCGCGATGCGAATGGATTGCCCTTGAAATCGCTGCCGGAACAGCAGGGGTGCATGTGCTCCTGCTCGTTTACCGTGACATGGACGGTCGCGCACGCCATGCAATGTGCCGGTCGCGGTTGCCGGGAAGGAAGAGAACTCTAGCCCCCAATCCAAGGCATATCGATCGCCCCAAGCGACACAGCAATTCCGAGGGCCACCAGAGCAACGCCCAGCCTACCTTCGAAGCGCTGGCCACGGGGCAGCAGCTTTCTCGATGAAGATGACCAGCGTCAAAAGCAGCATCCAGGCGATGCTCATGACGCCATCGGCGGCGGTGTTGGCGCGTCGTTCTCGCTATTGGCCCTCAAGATAATGCGGCGCATTCGACGCTGGAACGCGCTGCAGCCACTACGGCGCACGCTGGCGGTGGCGGGCATCTGCGGGCTGGCGGTAGCGGGGATCGGCCTTGCATCGGGCGGCCTTACCTTTGGCACCGGCTACGCGCAGGCGCGGGGAGCCGTCGAAGGAACGCCTCTACCGGTGTTCTTCTTCTACCGGTGTTCTTCTTCGTCGAGAAGTTCTCCGCCGGGCTAATGTCGATGGTATCCGGGATTCCGGGCGGTATCTTCGCGCCGTCACTCGCTGTCGGCGCGGGCCTTGGCAGCGCGCTGGGGCTCATTTTCGGCGCTCGCACTGGCATCGCCGCGCTGCTCGGCATGGCCGGTATTTCGCCGGCGTGGTGCAGGCGCCGATGACCGCCTTCGTCATCATCCTCGAAATGACCGGCAACCATGACAATGTCATCGCGCTGATGTGCGCGTCGATGCTGGGCTTTGGCACGGCGCGGCTGATTTCCAATGAACCGCTGTATCACGCGCTGTCCCGCGTATTCGTCGCCGAAGCGATCCGGCGCCGCAGAACGGCAGGTGGTGAAGTGTGCGCTGCCGGGAACCCATCCGGCCTGCCTCGCTGAGAGGACTCGCCGCACGGGTCAGGGCCCTGAAGCTGTTGGGCTCGGGGTGAGCGTGAACGATGAAGATGCGCACCGCGCGTTTCCAGCTAGGCGGAATGCCTATTTTCTGGGTGCCGAAAGGATTCGCTCGGCGACATGGTCGAGCGAGAAGACGCCGGCGCCGCGTGTCAGGACCAGAAGCAGCAACGATGCCCACAGCAGATGCTCCGCCCAGTTTTCTGGATAGACGAAGATCTGGATGACAGAGACGACCCCGAGCAGCATCACGGCCGCAAAGCGCGAGAATAGTCCAAAGAAGATCAACACCGAGCCGGTGATTTCGGCGGTCGTCGCAAGCGGCGCCGCGATCGAAGGGTCGATGAACGGCAGATTGTATTCGTTGGCGAACAACTGCAGCGTCACCGGCCAGGATGCCAGCTTGCTCTGTGCCGACTGCCAGAAGACATGAGCCACTGCCACGCGGGCGGCGAGCTGGACCAGCGAGAATGGAATGTGTTCGGGCAGCTTGATGATACGCTTGTAGAGGCGGACAAAGCCGGCCGGGTTGGACGAGGATTGCTCCGATATTGCGGTCATGACCGTCTCCGTCAGTTTGAGGGGGAATTCGAGGCGACCCGCACGTCGGTGACGAGCCTGTCGCGGAACAGACGCACGAGGGCTGAAACCAGGTCGAAGGCCGGGTCGAGCGCCAAGGCGCGGCCAGTGGCATGCTCGAGGCCCAAGCCGTGCTTCAGCGAATGCCAGAAGGCGAAGCTCGCGCGGTCGAGCAGAAAAAGCCGCACGTAGTTCCCCGATCGCCACAACGCCACACGCTCGGGGCGCCTTATCCAGGTAACGGCTTCGTCGACCGCCTTTTCCTGTTGATGCGCCATCCACACCGACAGGATCGACCAGTGCGAGACGATCAACCGCAGTGAGGGCTGGAGCTGGATATCCGGCGACAGCCCAAGATCGGTGTTGTCATATTCTGCGAGGCTGCGAGGCGGCAGCGACGCTGTGTCGAGCGCCTCCGCTATGGCCCATTCGAGACGCGCCGTTTCGGCGACGATAGGCATGTCGGACAGGGTGTCGATCGTTTTCAGGAAGCGCGGGAAGCCGGCGCCATAACGTGCCAGCCGCGACTCCACTGGCGGATGCCGCCGAATGAATTCGCTCGCCGCGAAGCGGAAGAAGCGCTCATCGACGAGGCGGACGGTCACGGGAAACACCGCCATCAGCGCTGCGGTGAGGGAACTGCGCGTGTTGTTCTGGTAAATCCGCAGGCGCGCCAACGGATCTGCCTTGCCGGCGGTCAGTATATTTGCGCCGACCACCGGCTCCAAGGCCAGCACCGACCGCGCCATGGTGGTCTGCAAGTGTTCAAGCGGCAGCATGATATTCCTCCTCTATCGAGACAAGCGCCGCGGACATGCACGGCCTGGCGCGTCTTGCAGCGGCAAACGCCGCAAGGACGGGCATGCCGGTCGTCGTTTCGCTTTGGACAGAAAGGATCGGCGTCGCTCGCGTTTTGGTCATTTGCTCGCGCCGCGTGGCTTGCTTGCGGCTGAACATGAGCGAAGCGGTGAGCATGTCGGCCCACATGGCTTCGCCAAGCAGCACGTCGAGGATGGGAACGTCGGTATCCCACTCGATCAAGGTTGGGCGCGGCCCAAGCCGGTCTATAGCATGCTGATAGAGCGCCCATACGACGGGAGGCACGCGCGAGCCGTGGTCGTCGATGAGCACAGTGTCGGCGCCGACGTGGTTCGTCGCATGGCCAGCAAGGTGGATCTCGCCGATCGCCTCCGCCGGCAGCGCATCGATGAAGGCCTTGGCGTCGTATTGCAGATTGTGCGCCGAGACCTGGACATTGTTGACGTCCAGCAGCAGACCGCAGCCGGTCCGCACCACGAGCTCGGCCAGAAACTCGGCCTCGCTCATCGAGGAGTCCGCAAAGGCGACGTAGGCAGACAGATTCTCGATCAGCACCTGCCGCTTCAACGTTCCCTGGACGGTCTCGACGTTACGCGCGACGATCGCCAGAGCTTCTTCGTCATAGCGCAGCGGCAAGAGATCGTTGAGATAGGCGCCGTCAGCTACACTCCAGGCGAGATGCTCGGAAACCAGATCGGGTTGGAAGCGCTCGCAGACCATGCGCAGTCGCTCCAGATGATCGCGGTCCAAGCCTCGTGCGCTACCAAGCGACAGGCCGACTCCATGCACCGAAAGGGGATAGATCTCGCGGAGTTTTTCCAGCGCCTCGACGCCCGCGCCGTCTCCCATGTAGTTCTCGGCATGAACCTCCAACCACCCGGCGGAAGGCCGCCGCGTCAGCATTTCGCCGATGTGAGGAGAGCGAAGACCGATGCCCGCCGATGCGGGGATTGCGAGAGGCTGAAATGCACGGGACATCGGTCTGCTCCATTTTGGAGGTTGGCAAGAAGTCTGGATCTTTCAGGCTTTCGGCTTATCGCTGCCGCCCGCGATCTTGGCGCAGCTGCCGGCGGGCACGTAGAGCCAGGAATCCGGCTGGTTGTCGGCGGTCGCGGTGCCGGCGCAGGAATGCGTCGCGGTCTGGCAGTCGTTCTGGCCGGCCTTGACCACGCCGTAGCATTTCTCGAAGGCGAAGCCGGGCTTGGCGGCCGGGCCGCTATAGGCCGCCGTCGCGGCAAGGGAAGTGGCGGCAGCAAGGGCCGATCCGATGAGAGTTTTGGTATTGATCACAGGCTTGTCTCCTGGTTGGCGTTTCGAGAGAAAGACCGGCCTTGAGGCCTGTCTGCAAAATCAGTCTCGCCGATCGTGATGCCGAGCTGAAATGCTGTCTCGGCATGGAATTGATACGCTGCCACTATGTTCTGAAACTTGGCGCGAAAAAGCCCTCCAGCGGGGAGCCGGAGGGCTTGGCACCTGCATTCGGGAGTATGCGAAGCAGGCGCGGCTAGGGCGGGGAGCGAGGCGCCTAGATGTATCGTCTTTCGCAGTTGGAGGCCGGGGCTTAATCAGCGCGGAAAGGCTCGGTAGCAAGCCAGTCCGCCGCACGCAGCCGCCCCCTGTCGCGCATCTCGGTCAGTTCGCCCCAGTCGATCCAGGGCCGCAGAAGCAGTGGGGCTCCGGCACGGTATCGGCCGTCGAATATGGTGTGAACGGGCGCGCATCTGGTCAAGCAACAACCGGCGGCGGGGCTGCGATCCGGACACGGTGCGGTGAAGACGGAAGGTCTGCCGGTGACGATCAGGCGATGGCGAGCTTCAGTTGCCAGGACAGGCGGGGACTGAAAGACGTCGCCGTCACCCCAATAGATGTCGCCGTCGATCTCGACGGGCAGCGAGAGGAAGGGGATAGTGGCCGCCGCGACGATCGCGTCGATCGAAAGCTGACTGCCGGTGAAAACCTTCACGGCGTCAGTGCGGGCATTAACGGCCTGGACGCAAAGTTTCACCGGGCAGCGTTCGACGCGGATTTGCTCGATATCGATTGACTGTTCCAGGACCGATCGAAGCAGGCTGGTCCTGTCATTGGCGAAGACAGAGGCGTGGCTGACGCGCCGCCAGAAATTGGCGAGTGCCATCCGCGCACCGCGCCTGCCGCCGACGCTTAGGCCGTAGGCAAAGACTGCTGCCTCCATCGCTGCAAAGCCCGATGCGGTCACGCCGCTGAAGCTGCAGCGCGGCTCGTCCAGCAGGCGATCGAGCACGCCCCAGACAAAAGCTCCATGCGCGTCGTTTGCCAGCACGATGTCGATCGTCGGGTCTTCCGCACCAAGATCCGCAACCGAAACGGCGGCCTGGTTTGTTCTCATCGGGGACTGGGCAAGCATGGTTTGGTCTCCTCCCAAGATCGTCACTAGGACGACTGGAGAGAGACTGCCGCATCTTCTTGTTCAGCCGAAATGCCAAGGTGGCATGAAGTCCATAGGCAGATTGCATTGGCTGCAGGACTTCGCGCGCCGCACTCTTCATCCCGATCAGGCCGGGTAATGAGCCGCTGCCAGAACCGCGGCCTGGAACAGGAGACGGATGAATGAAGAGACAATTCGCCTGTGTGGCTGCGCTTGCAATCGGTCTTGGTGCGAGCCCCGCGTCGGCCGACCCGTTCAGCGACCTCGCCGCATTGCCGACGTTCTATACGGACGCCACGATGAAGACGATGAAACCGATGACTGGGTTCAAGAAGGCCTGGTTTGCCATGCCGAAGCATGACCGGGTCAAGATGACCAAGGCGTGCAACGACCCGGTGATGAGCGGGCACCACGCCCAATTTTGCGCCAACGCGCTTGCTTTGGGCGGAGACAATTAGCGGTGCTCGTCGAGGACCCTTGGAATACAGAGCCGGCATAAACTCCATTCGCAGACGGCATTGGCGAGTTGAGTGCCGGATGAAGCAAAGTCAAGCTCGGCAAGCTGGAACAACAGAGTTCAAAAAAATGCTGCCAGTCGTTCGGCGGGGTCGTCAAAGGGACGACTGCATAACTCCAGAAAAGGCTCCCATCATGAATATCAAAGCTATCTGCGTCGGCGCTTTTGCCCTTTCGGTTATCGGCGGGGTCGCCTTCGCCGGAGTTCTCGACGAACCGTCCAACATGCAGCCCTTCTTCACCGATTCCGGCATGAAGACGATGAAGTCGAGCGCGGATTTCGAGACGGCGTGGAAAGCCACGCCGAAGGCGATGCAGACTTCAATGATGAAGGAATGCAACGACGTCGCCATGAGCAAGCCGCATGCTCAGTTCTGCGCCCAGCTCTTCGCCTTGGGCCATCACAGCTGATTTTTCCGGGCGCCGAGCACTATCGCACGGTTTGATGGCGGGCCCTGGCCCGCCATCAGCGCATGACGAAACGCTATCGACTTTATAGCCCCCGTGCATTGGCGTGATGGATTGCTTTGCGGCACGGTTCCAACCTGCACATGCATCTATGCAGCAGAGGGATAAACCGGCATGGACATTCATCACATCCGCTACTTCCTGGCCGTCTGCGAGACGCGGAATTTCACGCGCGCCGGCGAAAAGTGCAACATTACCCAACCGGCGCTGTCGCGCGCGATCCAGCAGCTTGAAGACGAGGTTGGCGGCCTTCTGTTTCGCCGCGAGCGGAACCTAACGCACCTCACGGATCTGGGCGCTTTGCTCCGTCCCAGATTTCAGCAAATTCTCGACGAGGTGACTGGCGTGCGCCAAGAAGCGTCGAGGTTCCTGTGCCTGGAGAATGCAAATCTCAAGGTTGGGGTCATGTGCACGATCGGCCCGCGGCGATTTACCGGCCTATTGACCGACTTCAACAGGCGCCAGCAAGGCATCCAGCTGCAGCTTGTTGAGGGCGTGCCGGCATCCCTATCGCAGCTGTTGGAAGCCGGCGAGATCGATGTCGCGATCATGGCGTCCAGCAACAGGTTCCCGGAGCGCTTCGATGTCACGCCGCTCTATCGCGAACGGTTCGTGCTAGCGTTTCCCAACGGCCATCGGCTGGCCCGCAACGACAATGTTGCCATCTCGGAACTCGACGGCGAGAACTATCTCCGACGCCTGAATTGCGAATATCGAGACTATCTTGCCGGCCTCTGCAATGAACGTGGCGTGAAGCTCAGGATCTCCTACGCCAGCGAACGCGAAGACTGGATTCAAAACATGGTCTCGGGCGGGCTGGGAATCTGCTTCATCCCGGAATTCAGCGCCGTCATTCCCGGTTTGCAGATCAGGCCAGTCGTCGATCCTGAAGTTTGGCGCGAAGTCTCGCTCGTTGTGGTGGCGGGGCGCCGCTTCTCGCCGGCGACATCGACGTTCGTGAACAGCGTCAAGGCGCACAGCTGGCCGGAAAGCGGCATCGATCTGTCGCCCAGGAAGAGCGCTGCATAGCATTTCGAAGTGAAGCCTAACGCCGCGATTAAACGTCGTGGCGGGACAGCCTCGTTGGCGCGGTCGTCCACCATAGTTTTCAGGTATCGAATTAAGAGCCAGTCAGCATTTCTCTTTCTTCGAGGCTGCCGTCACTCTCCTCCTATGCCCCGCTACCGCGATTGGGCACCGACAAAGGAGAAATAGACATGGCTTCCAAGACTATTGCATTGCGGGTGCCGCTGAAGCTGGCGCTGACACTAGGACTTCTCACCGCGACCGCCGCGTTTTCGGTGGCCCCGGTTTTCGCCGGCGACTGCCCTGCTGGCCAGGCCGCCACCGCCGACATCCAGGAACATCCCAGCAAGCCCGTCGGCGTGACGGACACGGTTCTTTCGGCGATCGACCTCAGCCCGAAGGGCGAAGCCTGGAAGGGCAACATGCTGCGTCTGCGCAAGCTTGTCGTTCAGCCGGGCGGCGTGGTGCCGTGGCATGAGCACACGGTTCGCCCCGCCAACATTATCGTCGTCGAAGGCTCCATCACCGAATACGCCAGCACCTGCAAGGTCGGCATCGAGCATCCGGCCGGCGACGTGACCGCCGAGTTCGGCCAGCTCGCCCACTGGTGGAAGAACAACGGGGAGGTTCCGGCGGTGCTCTACTCAGCCGACGTTCTGCCGCCGGCGATGCATAACGATCACATGATGTGAGCTGCTTTCGCGACCAGCGGATCCCAGCAGCAGCAGCAGCAAACAGCGCGTCCTCAGGCGATCGCCCGAGGACGCATTGGCCAGGAGCCTGTGATGACGACCAGTGAACATACCGAATTAATGGGGCTCCGCAGGGTCGCTGCGGACAGCTGGCGCTTTGGGCTGATCGCCCTGATCGCGTTCCTGACGCTCGTCGACCTGTTCGCCACCCAGGCCATCCTGCCTTCACTGGTGACAAAATTCGGGGTCAGCCGCGCGACTATGGGCTTCGCCGTCAACGCCAGCACCTTCGGCATGGCGGTGGCCGGTATCGCCATCGCTCTCTTCGGGCGCGGCATCGATCGCCGCAACGGCATCTGGATCAGCCTGGCCATCCTGGCGATTCCGACGACGCTGCTGTCGCAGACGGACAATATTGTGGTCTTCGCCCTGCTGCGTGTAGCTCAAGGCCTGTGCATGTCGACTGCGTTCACGCTCACCATGGCCTACCTGGCGGAGCATTTTTCCGCCCGGCAGACCACGAACGCGCTTGCGGCGTATGTGACCGGCAATGTTGCCAGCAACTTTTTCGGCCGGCTGATGTCGGCGGCCGTCGCCGACATGTTCGGCATCTCCACCAACTTCCTGACCTTCGCCGCCCTCAATCTGTTTGGCGCTGCTCTGGTCTGGTTCACGCTGCAGAAGACCTCGGCAATGATTCGCGCAGACCTGGACGGCCAGCCTGTGCGCGCCGCCTGGAAAGCGCCGTTGCGGAACGTCGAACTGCGGGCCTGTTTTGCGATCGGCTTCCTGATTCTGTTCGTCTTTATCGGCACGTTCACCTACGTGAATTTCCAGCTCGTTGCGGTGCCGCTTTCGCTCACGCCGATGGCCTTGGGCGCCGTCTATTTCGTTTTCCTGCCATCGATGCTGACCACCCCGCTTGCCGGCCGAGTCGCAGCGGGGCTTGGCCCAAGGGGAGGGATTGGGGCAACGCTTGCGCTGGCGATCGTCGGCTTGCTTCTGCTGCTTTTACCCAGTCTTCCGATTGTTCTTGCCGGAATGACCCTGGTTGCCGTCGGCACCTTCCTGGCTCAGGCCATAGCCACGGGACATGTCAGCCGCACCGCGTCGCGCGATCGCGCCGCCGCGAGCGGCATTTATCTCGCGTCCTACTACGGCGGCGGGCTCGCCGGCAGCTTCCTCATCGGACAGATCTACGACCGTGTCGGCTGGACCGCATGCGTGGTCGTGCTGGCCGCGGTTCTCGCCGGCGCGATCGCGATCGCGCGTGTGCTGCGAACGCCCAAGGCCTGATACTGAAATCGAAACTTAGTTATCCAACCAAGGAGACCGACATGACCAACCAACTCAAAACTCTGCTTGCAGGTGCCGCCATGCTGATGACGGTCATCCTTCCGGCTGCCGCCTCGGACGGCGTCGTCGCGGTGAAGAGCGACTACTCGGTCGCCGAGACCGTCGCCCGCATCAAGAAGGACGTCCTTAAGAAGGGCCTCATGTTCTTTGGCGTGATCGACCAGGCAAAGCTCGGCAACAAGGCCGGCAACGACGTCCGGCCGTCGCGGCTCGTCATGTTCGGCAATCCGGCGCTCGGCACGACGTTCATCACCTCAAATCCCGAGGCCGGCCTGGACTGGCCGGTGCGCGTGCTGGTCTACCAAACCGGAGATGGCACGGTTTACGCCGCCTATAGTGATTTCGACTGGATCGCCAAGCGGCACGGCATCACTGACCGGCAGGCACAGTTCAAGATGGCGACCGAGGTGATCCAGTCCGTCACGTCGTCGGTCAGGAAGAATTGATCGGCGCGAGGCGCTCAGATGCTTCGGCTCGTCGAAGTGTCAGCCTCGAACAGCCAGTCATTCGGCGGCGGACAGCGCCTTCATCCGCTCGCCCAACCATTTCTTCTGCGTGGCCTCGCGCACCAATGTGCCGACCGCGGGCGAATGCCTGCGGCCGCGCACGGTGACGAGATTGACCTCTCGCCAGAATTCGGGCTCGGTGATCGGCAAAGGCACCACGCCGGGATGCTTGACGGTATGCTCGGGCATTAAGCCGAAGCCGAGCCCGGCAACGATCATCGCCAATGGCCAGTCGTCACGATCGCTCCAGTAGACCGGACCGACCGTGACGCCTTGTTCGGCAAGGATGGCATCCGCGTAACCCGCGAACTCGCAATTGTTGCGGTGGATGTAGCTTTCGTTTGACATATGCTTCACCTGCACCGCGCGCCGAATGGCAAGGCGATGGGTCAGGTGGACCGCCATCACCATCTGCTCCTGGAACAACGGCAGGGAGTGCACTTCTTCGTCGGCATCGTCTGAAGGTAACGCATAGATGGCAGCCTCGAGTTCGCCCTCGAGCAGCCTTCTCCTGAGGCTCACCGCATCCGCATCGCAAAGATGCAACTCGACGCCCGGGTGGTGCGCGCGCACAGCCGCGATGAGCTCGATGATCTTGTCCGGAGCGATCGTGCTCATGATGCCGACCTTGAGCGGCATCTTCTTTAGGATCACATATCGAGATAGGTCTCGCCCATGCGGCCGAGCTCGGTGAGGTGAATGAAGCGGCGCTCACGGTGGAAAAGCGGCCCGCCGAATTCATCTTCCAGAAGCTTGATTGCGCGCGACAGCGCCGGCTGCGTGACGTTGCACTGCTCGGCCGCCCTGGTGAAATTCAGCTCCTTGGCGACAGCCAAGAAGTATCGGACTGGCTGATCTCCACGGCACGCTCCCCTCACTGGTCGCGCATACGGCGCCGCCCGCGTTGCGGCGCGATCTTACTAGCTGCCGTTACGTCAAACAACCCGACCGGTCGATCGACGTCCGAGCTTCGAGCCAACGTTCTGACCGTCAGCTATCGAATCCATGTCTCAACGGCATTTCCGCAGCTTGCGGCGGTTCACCATACTAGTCCTCAGATCCAGGGCCGGCCCGCGCCGTCGCTGGTAGCCGCGCAATCAGAAGGACAAGACGATGCTCAAAGGTAAGACAGCACTCATCACAGGCTCGACCAGCGGCATCGGGCAGGGCATTGCCGAAGCCTTCGCTGCCAAGGGCTGCAACATCGTTCTGAACGGCTTTGGCGACGCCGCCGAGATCGAACGCCTGCGGGCCAGGCTTGCCGCCGATCATAAGGTCGCCGTTCGACACGACAATGCCGACATGAGCAAGGGCGACGCGATCACCTCGATGATGGACAAGGCCATCGCCGAGTTCGGCGCCGTCGACATACTGGTCAACAATGCCGGCATTCAGCATGTCGCGCCGATCGATGACTTCCCGATCGAGAAATGGGAAGCGGTCGTGGCGATCGACCTCATGTCTTCCTTCTATACGATCCGGCGCGCCCTGCAGGCGATGAAGGCGCGCAAATGGGGTCGCATCATCAATGTGGCCTCGGCGCACGCGCTCGTCGCATCTCCCTATAAGTCGGCCTATGTCGCGGCCAAGCACGGTGTCGCGGGCCTGACCAAGACCGTTGCGCTGGAAGTTGCCGAACAAGGTATCACGGTCAACGCTGTTTGCCCCGGCTACGTGCTCACGCCGCTCGTCGAGAAGCAGATACCGGACACGGCCAAGGCCCGCGGGATCACCGAGCAGCAGGTGATCAAGGATGTTCTGTTGGCCGCGCAGCCCACCAAGCAGTTCGTCACCGTCGAGCAGGTTGCCGCGCTCTGTCTGTTCCTGGCGTCGGACGAGGCGGCCTCGATCACCGGCGCCGTGATGCCGATCGAAGGCGGTTGGACCGCTCACTAGACCTGCACGAGGAGCGAAGGCCATGAACAAGATCACGCAAAACCTATCCGCCCCGAAAGCAGAACCGGCGACTGGGCACCAGGGCGACGTCAAACGTCAGACCGTCCTTGTCCTTCAGGGCGGCGGCGCGCTCGGCGCCTATCAGGCCGGAGTCTATCAGGCGCTGGTCGAGGGCGGCATCGAACCGGATTGGGTCATAGGCACGTCCATCGGCGCCATCAACGCCGCGCTGATTGCTGGAAACAAGCCCGGCGATCGTCTGCCCAGGCTTCAGGAATTCTGGGACGGCGTCAGCAGGAGCAGTCCATTCGACGAGTTTTTCCGGATGATGGTTCCGAGCAACATTTTTGCCAACATGGGCACGGTGATGCGCGGCATCCCTGGGTTCTTCGAGCCGAACCCGAGCGCCATGTTTGGGGTCAACCGCGAAGTCGGTGTCGAGAACGCGTCTTACTACACCACCGATCCGCTCAAGAGGACGCTGAGCAATCTGATCGACTTCGAC
Organism: Mesorhizobium sp. M2A.F.Ca.ET.039.01.1.1; assembly: GCF_003998035.1. Lineage (NCBI taxonomy): Bacteria > Pseudomonadati > Pseudomonadota > Alphaproteobacteria > Hyphomicrobiales > Phyllobacteriaceae > Mesorhizobium > Mesorhizobium sp. M2A.F.Ca.ET.039.01.1.1. The sequence goes on from NZ_RZRY01000096.1 coordinate 13,990, forward strand.
TACCTCAACGGGCGTCACACCCGGCTGACAGTCGGCGCCGTCAACGTCAACACCAGCGAGCTCAAATACTTCGATACGCGCGAGATGATCCTGTCGGCGGCCCACATCATGGCGTCGGGCGCCTTGCCGCCGGCGTTTCCGGCGGTCTGCATCGACGGCGAGCCGTATTGGGACGGCGGCATCT
>NZ_RZRY01000970.1:0-1895 GCF_003998035.1 Mesorhizobium sp. M2A.F.Ca.ET.039.01.1.1
CGCTGTCGCTGGCCGGCCGCACCGAAAGTCCGGTCGCGCAAGGCGTGCCGGTGCGTGTCGGCGGCTTTGGCGGCGCCGACGGACTCGCCGCCTATCTTCGCCAGGAAAAAGTCGATCTGCTGATCGATGCCACGCATCCCTACGCCGCGCGAATCTCTGCCAACGCCGCTGAAGCGGCGCGGCAAACCGGCGTGCCGATCCTGGCCTTGCGGCGCCCTGGCTGGGAGCCGGGCGCGGGTGATCGCTGGACGCTGGTCGACAGTGCCGCCGAGGCGGCAAGCGCGCTCGGCAGGGCGCCGCGCCGCGTTTTCCTGGCGATCGGCCGGCAGGAGGCAGGCGTCTTCGAGGCCGCGCCCCAGCACTGTTACCTGATCCGCAGCGTCGACCCGGTCGAGCCGCAGCTGGCCGTGCCCGATGCGCTCTATCTGCTGGCGCGCGGACCGTTTCCGGAAGTGGAAGAGCGAGCGCTGCTCGAAAAATACGGGATCGATGCCGTCGTCTCCAAGAACAGCGGCGGCGAGGCGACCTACGGCAAGATCGCCGCCGCGCGGGCGCTCGGCATCGAAGTGGTCATGATCCGTCGGCCGCCTCTGCCTGACGTGCCCTCGGCCGAAACCGTCGATGCGCTGGCGGCCAAAGTCGATCATCTTTTCGCGCCCGTTGCCGAACGCGGCGTGTAGACCAGCGCCGGCTTCTCGCCGCGCCTGATGATGCGGGTCTCGGGGGAGCCGATGATGATGCAGGTCGACATGTCGGCTTTTGCCGCATCGGCGTCCGCCAGCAAAAACACCTCAATACGCTCGTCCGGCCGGCCGGCGGCGCGGCCGAAGATCACCGGCGTGGTGCCGGGCAGGATCGCCTTCAGGCACTCGAAGGCTCGGCCGAGCTGCCAGGGGCGGGCCTTGCTGATCGGGTTGTAGAGCGCGATGACGAAGCCTGCTCCGGCAGCCGCCAGCAGGCGCAGCTCGATCAGCTCCCACGGCTTCAGATTGTCGGAGAGCGAGATGGCACAGAAATCGTGGCCGAGCGGCGCGCCGATGCGGGCTGCGACGGCAAGCATGGCGGTGACGCCGGGGACGACAGCGAGGTCGATGGCGCGCCATTCGTCGGGACCGGCCTCGATCGCCTCGCAGATGGCCGCGGCCATGGCAAAGACGCCGGGGTCGCCGCCGGAAACGACGGCGACGCTATGGCCCTCGGCCGCCTTGGCCAGCGCCTCGTTGGAACGGGCGAGCTCCTCGCGGTTGTCGGAGGCGATGCGGGTCTGATCCGGCCGCAACTCCAGCCGGTCGAGATAGGGCTTGTAGCCGTAGAAGAAGGAAGCCTCGGCGATGGCATTGGCAGCCTGCGGCGTGACCTGGTCGGCGTTGCCGGGTCCGAGACCGATGACGGTAAGGCGGCCACTCACGGCTTAGCCCCGGGCCGGGCGGACCAGCCGGCGACCAGCACGATGGCGAAATAGGGCGCCTTGTCGTCCGGCTTGTCGGCAAGCCGCATCGAGACGCTGCCCGGCATGGTGCCGCGCTCGACATAGACAGCCTTGGCCAGCTTGCCGGTCGCTTCCAGCGCGCGCCTGATCTTCGGCAGGTTGCGGCCGACTTTCATGATCACCGCGGCATCGGTGTCGGCCAGCCGGCGGGTCAGCTCGAACTCACTCATCGTGCCCGGCAGCACGGTCAGCACATCGTCGCCCTGGACGATCGGCAGGCCTGTGGCCGACCAGCAGCCGGACATGGCGGTGATGCCGGGGATGACTTCGGTCGGAAAGCGGTGCGCCAGGCGCACATGCAGATGCATGTAGGAGCCGTAGAAGAGCGGATCGCCCTCCGACAGCACCGCCACCATCCTGCCGGCGCCGAGATGCTCGGCGACTTGTTCGGCCGACTGCTCATAGA
>NZ_RZRY01000971.1:0-1895 GCF_003998035.1 Mesorhizobium sp. M2A.F.Ca.ET.039.01.1.1
TTGTCGAAGCTCATGCCGTCCGTGCTGCCGAAGGCGAAGCCGGCGCTGACCGTGCAGCACAGCGGGCCGGTTTCGGTCTCAACCGTGCGCACGGCGAACGCGGCCCTGACACGTTCGGCCGTTGCTCCAGCCACCTCGGTTAAAATGCGCCTCAACACCATGGCAAATTCCTCACCGCCCATGCGGGCGACGGAGTCGTTCGGGCGCAGATCGGCGCAAAGCACTTCGGCAAAGACCCTCAGCACCTCGTCGCCGGCGGCATGGCCGAACTGGTCGTTGATCGCCTTGAAGCCATCGAGGTCGAACACGACCACAGCGGTGAAGGCGTTGACCGGCGTCTTGCCGTGCAGGTCGAACAGAGCGCGGCGGTTGAGCAGGCCGGTCAAGGCATCGGTTTGCGCCTCGCGCTGATGGTGGCGGGCGAGCCGACCCTGGTTGAGCGCCAGCGACAATGCGCCGATGCCGGTCATGGAAGCGATGACGATGACGAGGCTCAGGTCCTCCGCCCAGTTGCTTGGCGCGTGACCGAGAACCAGTTTGCCATCCCACGCCAGCACGGCCGCGCACAGCACGAAGGATGCCGCGGTCAGTGAATAGAGCAGCGACACGCCGATGAGATGGACGGGCGCCTCCGCGCGGCCCCGCCAATATTCATACGCCGTGCCGAACAGAAGCAGCGCGGCCAGAGCGTTCTCCAGCATGAAGCCCAGGCCGTCATAGCCGAGCGCCATGGGCGGCAGCGCCAGGGCACAGGAAATGCCGACGCCGAGCGCGATAAGCGGCAAGGGCGAGCGCCTGGTCCTGAACTGATGGGCAGCACCGAGCATGACCGAGAAGCCCAGCAGCAGCACCGCCAGCGTCAGCACGCCAAGGGCCGTTCCTGGCGCCTTGATATAGGCGTCGTAGGCAAAGACTTCGCACACCACGACCAGAACGCTGACTGCCCATGTCAAAAGGAATTTGTCGGAACGGGCGGCCATCCAGGTTCCGACAGGGTGAGGCTGAGGCAAGCGGCGGAGAAGCCGACGGCCAGAAGCAGTGAGTTGTAGTCGAGCAGCATGCGCGTCCTTGCCGGCGCCAGGCTTCTCCAACCTGACGTAGGTCCATTAATGGAGCAAGGAAGTATCGATTACGTTACGATCGCCGCAAAGATGCGAGGATTCCTGCGTTACAGGATCATTACCGACAATAGCAGGACAAAGCCAATTGCCATCATCGCCAGACCCGGCCAATTCTGCGACAGGCCGAGGAAACCGAGCCGACGGCGCCGCGGCTCCAATGTCGGGCCCGATGTTGCCAGGTTCGGCGCCGGACGGGGTGCTGGATCACTTAGTCGTCCGCGCCTCAGAGTGGCGGCCGCCATGTACACGACGCCTGCAACGGTAAGCAAGGCACCGACGATGACGATCATCTTTCCTCGCTCCTTTCCGACGCTGCGGGACTTCGCAAGCGATTCGCGAGATGGCTGCGTCCCGTTCCGACCTTCGGCAGCTGTTGCGACTTCGCAGCGGTCTCCTGCGGTCGGCGGCTGAGACAGAACGGTCAAGACGGCCGGCAGGTTCCGACAAGCCACCGGCCGACCAGCGTCGCATGGCGCGCCGAACAAAACTCTGGCGTTTGATTTATGGCCGCTGTGGAGGTCCGCAGCTCTAGGCTGTCACCCGCTTCATCAGCGCCATGGCGCCGAAGGGCGCGCGCACTTTGCCTTCGCTGATGAAGTAGGCGAACACGTCGCGCGGCTTGACCGGCGCATCGGTCTTCGGGTCGGCGCGCGGCAGGTCGGCGGGTTGCTTACCTTCGGCCCAGGTCTTCACACGTCCCGCCCATTCGTCGAGGCCTTTCGGCGTGTAGCAGTCGGGGTTGTCGTCGCTGCCGGTCTGCAATCGCGCATAGAC
>NZ_RZRY01000972.1:0-1892 GCF_003998035.1 Mesorhizobium sp. M2A.F.Ca.ET.039.01.1.1
GGCCGGGACCGTCGGTCAGGCGCCTGTTCCCGGCGGCAGCCCGTCGCGCGGCACCGTATTCGACATCAGCATGATGACGGGCTCGTCGCCAAGCGCGACATAAGCGTGCTGCATCTCGCCGTCGAACAGGATGCTGTCGCCTGGCTGCAGCACCGTCGGGTCGTAATGGAGCGTGTGCAGCTGCAGGCTGCCGCTCAGCACATGGATGAACTCCTCACCCGAATGGCTGCGCCAGCCGCCGTTTTCCTCAAAACTTCTGGCGCGCAGCGTGACGCGCCAGAAAATGTTGGTCTTATCGCGGAAATCGCTGCACAAGACCTCGAATTCCATGGCGTTGCCTTCATGCAGAATGCCGCTGCCGGCGCGCGTGATCGAGCGGCGCGCCTGCGGTCCGGGCTTCGGGCTGAACAGGAAGGAGGCCACCGGCACGTGCAGCACGCCGGCGATCATCAGCGCGATGTCGACGGTCAGCCTGGCCTTGCCGTTCTCCAGCTTCGAGAGCTGCGAAACGGAAAGGCCGGAGCGCTCGCTGAGGTCGCGCAAGGTGATGTTCTGCTGCTTGCGCGCGTCCCGGATCTTGCTGCCCACATTGCCTTGCATCGTCCACGCCCTTGGCCGTCGTTTCCAATTTGACAAGCTCTAGAGCAATTCCAGGAAAAGTGTGAGCGGTTTTCCGTCCGGAATTGCGTAAAAACAATGAGATAGAGCGGTTCGCCGTTTCCGTGAAACGGTGAAACGCTCTAGCGGCCCGCCATTTGAGCGTCCAGCCTTTAGACGGCTACGGCTGATTGCGGCCACAGGGACATCGCGACGGTGGCAAAGGCATTTTCAAGAAGGCGGCTGACGCGTTCGAACGTTTCCGGATCGGCAAGCAGGTCGTTGCGGACCTCGAGATAGAGGCAGGGCCGGCCCTGCTGCAGCCCATGCCAGTTCAGCGTGTAGCCCACGGCCTGGCGCCAATCATAGGGTTCGTTGTCACCAATCCTGAAGCTTGCTTCCGCGCCCTGTGCGCCCAGCGTTTTCAGCACTGAATTGACGAAGGGCGACTGTTCCCGCCACAGCACGCCGATATCGACATTGCGCTTCACCCCGCCCATCACCGGCGTGAAGGAGTGCACCGAGATCAGCGCGCGCCTGCCGGCGGCGACTTCGATGATCGCCCGTTCGACCGGCGCCCAGGCGACAAGCTTGCGCAGCCTTGCATCAGTGGCATCGACCGCCAGATTGCCCGGCACCGGGATGCCACCGAGGTCCGGCCGCATGAAATCCCACTCATCGGCGGGGCGGTTATAGTCGAGGAACAGCCGCGAATAGCGCGCGATCACGGCCGGCGCGCGCAACGTTCGCGAGAGCCGCCGCGTCAGCGCATCGACACCGATATCGACCGCGAAATGCGTGCCCAGATAGGGCTCCGCCAAGCCAAGGTCGCGCCACGGCGCCGGCACGACATTGCCGGCATGCTCGGCGATCAGGAGATAGGGGCTGGTCGCGTCCGGCAGCAACCGTTCCACGCCGGCCGCTGCAAGCGCCGCGACGGCCGCATCGCCCAGCTTTTCAAGGTCCCGCACGACCGGATGTCCTTGGCGCTCAGGCGATGACGGAGCGGACATGGTACGCCTTCGCCGCCGTCGCCTCGATCAGGCCGGCGCGTCCATTGGTGCGTCCGAGACCGGAATTCTTGATGCCGCCCCAGGGCAGATAGAGGTCCGCGTGGTCGCAGCGGTTGAGATAGACCGTGCCGGCCTCGACCTCGTCGAGCAAGGCCACGCCGCGCTCGACATCGCGCGTCCAGATAGAGGCGCTAAGGCCGTAGTCGCTGTCGTTCATCAGCCGGATCGCCTCGTCGTCGCCGCCGACCGCCTGGACGCAGGCCACCGGCCCGAACAGTTCGT
>NZ_RZRY01000973.1:0-1891 GCF_003998035.1 Mesorhizobium sp. M2A.F.Ca.ET.039.01.1.1
CCCGACGAGGGCGGCGGTGTCGTCGACGATGCGGCGGACCTGGGCGCGGGTCTGGTCGGGCGTGCCGGAGGCATCGATGCCGATCACCCGGTCGGCGCGATCTTGAGCGGCGAAGCCGACGATCATGCCGGCCTGCGTCGAGCCGGTCACGACGCAGACGATGATGTAGTCGAATTTGAAACCGAGTTCGACTTCCTGTTTCGCCACCTCCTCGGCGAAGCCGACATAGCCCAGACCGCCGAACTTGTGCACCGAGGCGCCGGCAGGAATGGGGTAGGGCTTGCCGCCTGCATCCTTGACCGACTGGATCGCATCCTGCCAGCTCTTGCGAATGCCGATGTCGAAACCATCGTCGACGAGCCGGCTGTCGGCTCCCATCAGGCGCGTCAGCAGGATATTGCCGACCCGGTCGTAGACCGCATCGTAGTGCGGCACCCATTTCTCCTGGATGACCACGCATTTCATACCGATCTTGGCGGCCGTCGCGGCGACCATGCGCGTGTGGTTCGACTGCACGCCGCCGATCGACACCAGCGTGTCGGCGCCCGACGCGATCGCATCGGGCACGATATATTCGAGCTTGCGCAATTTGTTGCCTCCCATGGCCAGCCCGGAATTGCAGTCATCACGCTTTGCATAGACCCGCACCTTGCCGCCAAGCGCCGCGCTGAGACGCGGCAGATGCTCGATCGGCGTCGGGCCGAAGGTCAGTGGATACCGTTGAAATTTTTCGAGAAGTGACATCGACCTGCCTCCCGCAGTGTTCGTTTGGATAGGCAAAGAATAGACGAATTGCGGCGAAAGGTGCTCTCGAAGAGGGCCGCTGCTTTTTGGATTTCCGCAAAGAAGTGCGCTAAGGTTCATCTAATCGTCCATTGGAACCGATAAGAATGGAAGAATCTTCCGATCATATTTTCGACCGCATCGACATCAAAATCCTGCGAGCCCTGCAGGCCGAGGGGCGGCTGACCAATGCCGAGCTGGCAGCGCGCGTGAATGTCAGCGCCGCCACCTGCCATCGGCGCACGCAACGCCTGTTCGAGGAGGGCTACATCACCGGAGTCAGGGCGGAGATCGCGCCCGCCGCGGTCGGGCTCGGCGCGCTGGTCATGGTCGGCGTCGTGCTCGATCGCTCGACACCGGAAAGTTTCGCCGCTTTCGAGGAGGCCGCCCTCAAGCTCAAGGAGGTCCTGGATTGTAATCTCGTGGCCGGCGACTTCGACTATCTGTTGAAGATACGGGTGCGCGACATGGCGGATTTCAACAAGCTGCACGGCCAGAAGCTGATCGCGTTGCCGGGCGTCCGGCAAACCAGGACCTTCTTTGTGATGAAGGAGGTCAAGGAGAACGCGCGGCTGCCGTTTTGACAGGCAGTCCGCGACTCCATTCTCTCGCGGCGCTCAGAGCCGCTCCTTCTGCGGCAATGCCTTGCGGTCATTACGCGCCGCGACGAAGAACAGGATGAAGCAGAGGCCGAGGAGCGCGCCCATCGCCGTGCCCATCGTCTGGCCGACGACTTCCTGGAAATTGGGCGCGACGCGGTCGGGATTGGCCAGACCGAAGGGGGCCAGATACCACCAGATGCCGCCCAGGAACGCCTCGACGACAATTGCCACGAGGATTACACGCGCCTTCCTGCTCATTTCGTCCGTCCCCTTCAAGGTTTCCCAGGAGACCGCTTTATCACCGCAGGATTTGCGGCAATAGAGCCGAGCGATGCCGGGTGCTATTCGTGCCGCAGCGCGTCGATCGGATCGAGGCGGGCGCCGCGCAGCGCCGGGAAGAAGCCGAACACCATGCCGATCAGCGCCGAGAAGCCGACGGCCAGCAGGATGACGGCGGGGCTCGGCGCGAACGGTATCGTCAGCGCCATCGAGGCCATGCCGGCCAG
>NZ_RZRY01000974.1:0-1888 GCF_003998035.1 Mesorhizobium sp. M2A.F.Ca.ET.039.01.1.1
TCGCTGAGCTTCGGCTCCATCCTGGCGATGATGGCAGCGCTTTTGTTCGGCGCCGCGATACTGATCTTCGTCGCCGCCAATTGGGAGGCCTTCCCGCGCCTCTTGCGCGTGGCGGCTCTGTTTGCGGTCATTCTTGCCGGCTATGTCGGCGGCGCGGTGCTGAAGACGCGTGACCATGCCGCGATCGGCGAGGCGCTGTGGATCGTTGCCGCGGCGGCGTTCGGTGGATCGATCGCGCTGATCGGACAGATGTACCATCTTTCGGGCGACGAGGCCTCGGCGCTGGTGACGTGGTGCGCCGGCACGGCGCTGGCGGCGGTCGCGCTGCGTTCAAGCCCGCTGACGGTCGCGGCGGTCGGCATCGCCGACGCCTGGCTGGTTCTCAAGGGGTTCGGCTTCTACTGGCGCGCGGAAACCCCGCATCTCTTCATCGTCGTGGCGATCGTCTTGTTCGCCATCTCGTTCTGGACGCGCAGCCAGGCCGCGCGCCACCTCATCATTCTGTCGGTCATTCTCTATCTGGTCCTGCTGGCGACGGACCGCGAGACGCTGCCGGTGGCCATGTCGCTGGCCATCGTCTCGGTGCTGCTCTTTGCCGCTTTGGTCTTTGCCGGCGATCCGATCGACAGGATCCTGCAGCTCGGCGGCCGGCTGCCCTTGCATGCCTTGCTCGGCTTCCTCACCGGCATGGCGATCATCCAGTTCGAGCTGGCCGATGAAAGCACAAACAACAGCGGGTTTGCCGTCGCTTCGATCGTGGCGCTGGCCAGTATCGTGGCGGCAATCATGCTGGCGGGGCGCGAGAGCAGGGGCTTGCGCTGGCTGGCCTATACCGGCTTCGCCTTCGAGCTCGCCATCATCTACAGCGTCACCTTGAGGTCGATGCTGGATACGGCCGGCTTCTTCCTGGCGGCGGCGGTGCTGCTCGGCATGCTGGCGCTGGTCATCATCCGCATCGAAAAGCGCATGAAAGCGCCTGCCGGAACAGGAGCAGCGGCATGACCGGCAAGAAACTGATCATCTCCGCGCTGGTGCTGGCGCTTGTCCAGATCGGCTTTCTCAGCTGGATCATCGCCAGCCGCGCGGCGATCCTGCGCAACGGCAAGGAAGTGCTGTTGAAAGTCCAGCCCGTCGATCCGCGCGATCTCCTGCGCGGCGACTACATCTCTCTCAACAACAACATTTCGCGCATTCCGGTGAAATTGATCGCCAACATTCCGGAAGGCAAGTTCTCCAGCGAGGACACATCGATCGTGGTGCGGCTCAGGAAGGGCGCCGACGGTTATTGGCAGCCGACGACCGCCTGGTTCGGCCAGGCGCCCGCGCCGGCAGGCGAGGGCGAAGCAGACATTGCCGGCCATGTCGTTGAGGGCTGGGGCCTTCGTGATACGGACGCGACGATCGCGCCCGACTATGGGATCGACCGCTTCTATTTGCCGGAAGGCGAGGGCGTGGCGATCCAGGACGACATGCGCGTGCGGCCGTTCGGCATCAAGCTTGCGCTCGCATCCGACGGCACGGCACAGATCAAGGCGCTGATGGACGGCGACAAGGCGCTGTTCCAGGAGCCGCTTTACTGAGATGTGTCAACATTCGACCCACCTTAAGTCACGGTTCCAGCAGTGGCCCTAGCCGGACGGCGTCGGTTCAAGCGCAGCAAGGCCACAAACGCGCCGCAGGAGCAGAGCATCGCGAGGCCGAGCACGGCTTCGCTGCCAAAATGCGCCAACAGTCCGGCCAGCAATGGCGGCGATATGGCGGAAATCAGGTTGAGCGGGAGAGCGATGTTGGATGTGGCCCGCGCGTAGGCCGCCTGGTCGTAGAACACCAGAGGTATCGTTGCCCGCGACACGGCAAGAATGCCGCTGCCCAAGCCATAGAGGAGAAT
>NZ_RZRY01000975.1:0-1886 GCF_003998035.1 Mesorhizobium sp. M2A.F.Ca.ET.039.01.1.1
GTCCAGGTTCTAGCCTCCCAAGGCTCAGTGAAGCCGTATGGTGATCCCTTCTACCACCCGATCTATGAAGCCTGCGCGGAAATGGGATTGCCGTTCGCCATTCACCTCGGCGGGCACGGAGGCGTCAACTGGAACGCCGTCGCGCCTGCCCCCACAACTTTCTTCTGGGAAACACACGCCATTCTGCACATGTCGGCGATCAGCCATGTCGCCAGCATGATCGCTCACGGCGTTTTCGAGAAATGGCCAGAACTCTATTTCGTAGTGATCGAATGCGGCGTCGCCTGGGTGCCGACGGTGCTATGGCGCCTCGATGCTGACTACAAGGCGCTGCGTAAAGAAACGCCATGGCTCAAAATGCTACCGTCGGAATACTGCCGCCGTAACATCCGCTTCTCAACACAGCCGCTGGAACAGCCAGCCAACGTCCAGCATCTGTGGTCCATTCTGGAAGCGATGGATGGCGAGAACACGCTGATGTTCGCGTCAGACTATCCGCACTGGGACTATGACGACGCCAACACGCTCCACATCCCGCCGTCCTGGAAAGTCAAGGTGATGGGTCAGAATGCGCTCGACGTCTACAAGCGCATTCCTGCCATCCTGACCGCGAACGCCGCCTGACGGAGCAGAATATGGGCGAGAAAACCTTCATCTGCCGCGTTGACGAGATCGAAGCCGGCACACCTGTCATTGCCAAAGTCCGTAGCCTTTCGGTGGGTGTGTTCCGCATCGGAGAAACCTTCCATGCGCTGCTCAACATCTGTCCGCATCGAGGCGCGCCCCTATGTGAAGGGCCGCAATGCGGGACGACCGCGCCTGTCGAGGATGCGCGGTTCATCTATCATAGAGAAAACGAGATCGTGCGCTGCGCCTGGCATGGCTGGGAGTTCGACATCAAAACTGGTTCGGCACTCGTCGACCCAACTGTGCGTGCGCGAACATTCCCGGTCACAGTTGAGGACGGCAACATCTATGTAACGGCGTGACGGTAGAAAACGATCAATAGTCAAGTGCACGGAGTGGCAAGCAATGAAATAATAAATTACGGACAAGCTTGCTTGAGGAGTGTTCAAAAAAACGCGGAAAATCCGCAAATGGGAGAGCGAAAATGTCTGAATCTGAGTACAAACTTCGCATTGCGCAAAGTCTGATCGGGCGCGGCAAGGTTTCCCGCCGCGACTTCATCCATTTGGGACTAGCGGCGGGCCTTACCGTCGCTGCCTCGGATCAAATCTTCGTCACGGTAGCACGGGCACAACCACAGCAAGGCGGCTTTGCCAAGCTTGGCATGGCGCATGGCGCGACGACAGATTCCATAGATCCGGCCGGCTATCCGGATACTTTCACGCAAACGGCCTTCTCGGGCGCTATGTCCAACGGCCTCACGGAGGTTGACGCCAAGGGCGACATCCAGCCGGACTTGGCCGAGAGCTTCGAATCTTCGAACGCCGCCAAAACGTGGGTTTTCAAGCTGCGCAAGGGGGTCACCTTCCACAACGGCAAGAACGTGACGGCGGAAGATGTCGTGACCTCGATGCGCTATCACATGGGTGCCGATACCAAATCAGCGGCGAAGTCTCTGCTTGAATCCGTTTCCGACATCAATGCGGATGGCCCAGAAACGGTTGTCTTCACGCTCAACAGCGGCAACGCCGATTTCCCTTACATCATGAGCGACTATCATTTCGTCATCATGCCGAGCGTGGATGGGAAAGCGGATTGGGGATCAGGAACGCGAACCGGCGCATTCGTGCTCGAGAATTTCCAACCCGGCGTTTCGGCCAAGCTCAAGCGCAACCCGAACTATTTCAAGAACGGCAAGCCTTACCTGGATGAGGTGGAATTCATCGCCATTACGGATTTGGCCGCACGCATGGCTGCCC
>NZ_RZRY01000976.1:0-1880 GCF_003998035.1 Mesorhizobium sp. M2A.F.Ca.ET.039.01.1.1
GGGGGGCGCTGTCCCGCCAGCGTATCAGCCAACCGCAGCGGCACTCACGGCGTTTATGATGACGTCAGACTATCTTTGCCAGAGAGCCGCCTTCAGTCAGTTCATCGTCATCGTGTCCATCGGCTGGAAAGTTGGCAGCGCCTGCGGAAGGATCAGCACCGCCGCGCCATAAAGAAGCAGGGCCACGCCCGACACCTTCGCAATCCGCTCTCCATACGGGAATGTTTTCTCCGCAAAGACCAGCAGCGTGACCACGGCCATTGCGGCGAGGTTCATGATCCCGAGCGGAAACAGAGCGAGAAACAACAGCCAGCAGCAGCCCAGGCAAAAGAGCCCATGCCGCAGGCCCATGCGCACCGCGCCTAACCGCCCATCGCGCCATGAGGTCAGGATGAAACCGATCGGTGAGCGGCATTTGGCGAGGCACAGGTCTTTCAACAGCGAGAGCTGATAGGCGCCCGCCAACATCAGCAGCGCGCCGTCGATCCGCGCGTCCGTCGCTGCGGACAATCCCACACGCCCGGCAAGCATCTCCGCGCCCGCCGCGCCGGCAAAAGCCAAAACGCCCGTCGCCGCCCAGACCAGCATGTAGCCGGCTACGAACACCCAGGTCGACACAAAGGCCTGGCCACGGCCCCGCTTGCCTCTCTGCACCTGGTGAAAGGTCAGAATCATCGGCGCCGCCGCCGGAAACATCATGGCGATCATCATGATCAGCCAGACGGTAAGAAACAGCGCGGCCGTCATGCCCATGCTGGGAGAGTCCATGCGCATGTCGGCATCCATGCCCATCTGATGCCAGGCAAGCAGCGCCCACCACGCCGCCGCGGCCGCGGCGATCAGCAACGCGAGTATGATGTTTCGCTGCAGGGTCAGCGGCATGAGCGGGCCGTTCTGCTGCCAGGCGCCAGAGCAATTCCAGGAAAAGTGTGAGCGGTTTTCCGCCCGGAATTGCGTAAAAACAACGGATAGCGGATCGCCGTTTCCGTGAAACGGTGAAACGCTCTAGAGCTGGCCGGACCAGTTGATCGGCGCGTAATGCCCGTTGCAGCGGGAATTGTCCCAGCTCATGCCATGGTCGCTGAAGGTGCTGCCTGCGCCCCCCATCGCCAGACCGAGCCAGTCGGGATTGACGGGATGGCCGGTAGCCGCCCACATCTCGCCGTCCTCGCGCATGGTCGGCAACGGTTCGACGGCCAGCTCAGCCACCCCGGCAATCGCCGCCGACCGCTTCTTGCCGTCGATCTTGTAGTCGATCGGCACCTTCTTGGCTCCGAGGTTGGTGCTGATCATCGGCGCGAAGGCAGCCATCGGACCACCCGCGGCGCCGGTGAAGATCGCGCCCAGCGCTTCCGTCTGCTGGTCATCGGCCCGACCGTCGATATAGGCGGCGGCCGTCCAATTGCCTTCCGCCATCGGGCCTGGCGTGTGCGCAACCATCGCGACGTTGAGCCCGTCCAGTCGAACGTCGCCGTAATTGCCCTTGTCGATGTGAAAGACCAGACCGACGTCGCAAACGCCTTTGGTCGGCTTCGACGTCAGCTGCGCGTTGGTGGACATCAGACAGGGACACACGACATCGCAGCTGCAATTTTCAAAATAGCTTCCGGACAATTGCCAACTGACCGCCATTTGCACCTCCCGTTTGCGTCAGGCGCGTCGGCATATCGCTTTGGCGAGCAGTGCCGTTTCACGATGTCGGAACGGCAGGTAGCCCTCGCCGCGAATGATCGGCACGCCAGGGCATAGTTAAGTTCGAGCTAATAGAGGGTACGCCGTTGCCTTGGGGTGTCAAGCCAAGCGGCAGGCAATGCGAGCTTCAGCCCAGATATCAACCACGTCCGTGATTGGCGAAAGCCGAGGCGGTGACTGATCTCCCC
>NZ_RZRY01000977.1:0-1880 GCF_003998035.1 Mesorhizobium sp. M2A.F.Ca.ET.039.01.1.1
CGTGGGATAACGATACATGGTCCCGGCATGGATACCGACAGGCAGGCCATGCTTTTGCGCCGCTTCATAGATCGGCCAATAATGGCTGCGACCAAGAAGCATTTCGTTGCCGGCCAGCAGCAGGACCTGGACGAACCTTTTGTCGGAGGCACATCTATGGATTTCTTCCGCAGCCCGATCGGGAAGCTGCGAAGCCACCACGATCGAACCGCGCAAACGCGGTTCAGCATCCAGCCACTCCCGCGCCAGCCATTTGTTGGTCGCGGTGCAGACTTCTGCGCCCATCAAGCCACTTGCCGCGACTTGACCGCCATAGAGCGGATTACAGATTGCGAACTCGCAGTTGAATTTATCCAGCGCCTGTTCCCGGCAGCGATCGAGGCTGATGCCCGGCTTTTCACCAGCCTGCCGCCAGTCCGGACGGCATGACAGCGGTACACTCGGCGGATAGCTGGCCAGATCCATCTCGCCGATCGCGCGGCTGATGAATTGTTCCTGCCAATACTCGTCCATAAAGGGGATCAGGGCATCGTTTCCCGGCACCGCTGGATGAATATCGCAATCGATTACCGATGTCGGCTTGTGCAGCATAAATGCCTCGCTTCCAAGAAACTTTGCCATCTCACGATGGATCGGGTCGATCGTTCAGAGATCGACGACCAGGTATGCGTCTTCGACACTCACGCTTTATACGGACCCTCGACCAATTCGGCTCCCGCAGCTATCGATACCGGGTATTGTTTGACGGATATTCGCCCTGGATCACACCACGACTGGCCAGTGCGAATATCAAATTCCCAGCCGTGCCAGGGGCAGCGGATGAACTCGCCGCGACGCGAACACTGGACGTGTCCCGGCTCATCTGCCGTTGCAATACCTGAGATCAAGCCCATCGACAGCTCTGCGCTCTGATGCGGGCAACGGTTGAGCAGCGCGAAGTAGTCGCCATCGACATTGAAGATGACGATCGGACGGCCACGCACCTCGAAGACCTTGCGCATGCCCGGACCGACATCCTCTGCCTTGCCCACCACATGCTTAGCCATTTTTCCTCCCTGGCAAAAGCGAGACGGAACTGATCCGAGAAGCCATTTTAAACCTAATAACCTCGCTCCATCGGCGGAATAGACAGATTGGATCAAAATGCACCACCACAGGTGTGGCCAAGGCCGAAACCAAACGTCGCGGACAACTGCATTGCTCGGGCCTCGGTGGAAGTATTGGGCCACCGAGATTGTGCCCCCGCTGACCGCGACTTGCGGATCGACGCCTTCGACGCGGCTTCCCTTCTCTCATCTGGGATTGTCGATGTACTCCCACGTGCATTCGCGCCGCGTTGCCGGCTCACGGCGATACTTTAGGATGTTAAAGCGAAGGCCCACCCCGGTGAGCCTTCAGCCGGCCTTATGCCTTTGCACGCAGATCACCAGGCGTGACTTCAAAAGGTATTGGGCAGACATATGGGCGCCCCCCAGTTTGTTGCTTCAATTCAGCCTTCGCACGAGCGATGATCTCTGGATTGCGTATGCAATCTGCCGCAGTCGAAGCGATGACCTTGGCTGCCAATATCATGCCCTTGTGGGCCGCCGGCAGATCGCCTTGGGTGACGAGTTGCCAAGAGTGAAAGGGCGTGCCGATGGCGAAACAGGCTGTTTGACACTGTGCAGTTGGCACGATCCAGCTGACGTCGCCCACGTCCGTCGAGCCCAACTCGAATTGGTCTGTTCCCAAGGGCAAAAGGCTTGCGTGGAAGATCTCATCCTTCAACGAAACATCGCGACCGGCCACGCTGGCCAGCGCGTCTTCGTCCGTCAAGGCCGTCTTGCGAAGCTCCTTAGCGAACGCATAGTCAGCTGCGTCAAAGGGAGGCGGGCCCACAC
>NZ_RZRY01000978.1:0-1877 GCF_003998035.1 Mesorhizobium sp. M2A.F.Ca.ET.039.01.1.1
GCCGGGCTTTGCGCACTCGTGCTTCTGGCGGCGGCGGGCGTCTATGTCCTGGGGGCCTCGGGCATCGGCACGGAACGGCTCCGGGCCGAGGCGGAGACCGCCATCGAGAAGCTGGCAGGGGTCGATGTCAATGTCACCGTCGGCGCGGCGCGGCTGACGCTGGACGGATCGAGCTTCATTGCCCTGCAGGTGAACGATGTCAGCCTCAAGACGGCTGACGGCAAGCCGATGGCCGATATCGGGCGGGTGCGTTTCGGCATGCGCCTGCTGCCGCTGCTTTCCGGCGATGTCCGGCTGACCAGCGCCAGATTCTCCAACGCCCACATCGTCGTGGCGGCCATGCCTTCCGGCGGCGGTGACTGGACGGCGGCGCTGCGCAACGAAAACGGGCTTGTCGACCCGGAGAAAGTGTCGGCGGCGGCGTTCGCAAGCGTCAACGACGCGCTGGATGCCGTGCGCGAGGACTCGATACGCCAGATCGACTTGCACAACGTCGAGTTCGAATTGCCGGACACAGGGCTCGTCAAGCGCGTGACCGTCACCTCGGCAACCGTCGCGCAGACCGGTACCGGGCGCATGCAGTTCTCCTACGATGCCGATGTCGACGGCCGGCACGCGACTTTGACCGCAACCGCGACCCGCGATGCGACGGCAAGGCGGATCGCCTCGCTGGATGCCAACATCGAGATAGAAGGCGCGGGCACCTCCGGCGAGGGTGGTTCGACCGAGGCTGCCCCCGCGGCCGATGGCGCCAGACTGGGTTCGATCGCGCTGCAGCTTTCGGGCTCGGAAGCGTCGGGCGACAGCCCGTCGCGGCTGGCGGCCTCGCTCTCGCTCACCGGTTCTGTGCTCGACCTGGACGAACGCGGGCTGCTGCCTCTCGACGTCGATGCCGATGCCACGCTGATGGCCGGCTCGAACAAGATCTCGGTCGACCGGCTGCTGATCAAGAACGGTCGCTCCAGCTTCGACTTTGCCGGGTCGATTGGGCCGAAGCCGGCAGCCGCCGGGGAGGAGCCCGCATACCGCTACGACCTGACCAGCGACGGCTCGACGCTGGCGCCCTCGGAATCGCCCGAACCGGCGCTTCAGTTCCTGGCCCGTATCGCAGGCGTCTATCAGCCGAAGAGCCGAAAGCTCGTCGCCGAGCAGATCGGCGTCCGGTCCGGCGGATCGGGCGAAGTGCTGGGCGCGGCCACCGTCGCCTTCGTCGACAACGGTCCTCCGGGCGTGTCGCTGTCGCTCAACGTTCACGACATGCCGGTCTCGCATGTGAAGCAATTGTGGCCATGGTTTTCGGCCCGCAATGCGCGGCTTTGGGTGCTGGGCAACCTGTTCGGCGGTACGGTGACCGACGCCAACCTGCAGTTCCAGGTGGTGCCGGGCCGCCTGGGCAACGGCGTGCCGCTTACCGGCGACGAAGTGTTCGGCCGTTTCCAGATCGAAGGCTCGCGCTTCGATACCGCCGGGCGCATCCCGCCGGTCCGCGACGCCGTCGGTGTCGTCGCGTTCCACGGCAACGATGTCGACATCGCGCTCTCATCGGGCAGCGTCTACATGCCGAGCGGGCGCACCGTGGCGGCAAGCGGCGGGACGCTGACGATCAAGAACGCCAATCGACCGATCGTGGTCGGCGGACTCGACATCGACGTCGCGGGTGAGGCGCCGGCGATCGCCGAGCTTGCCTCCTACGAGCCGATCAACGCCATGCGCCATGTCGGGCTAGCGCCCGAGGACCTGTCCGGCACCGTTACCGGCCACGTCAGGGCAGACATTCCGCTGACGAGGGGCATGGACACCTCGAAGCTCGATTGGCTGGTTTCCCTCGACTATCAGGACCTGTCGCTCGCCAAGTCGTTCGAAGACCAGACCGTTAC
>NZ_RZRY01000979.1:0-1872 GCF_003998035.1 Mesorhizobium sp. M2A.F.Ca.ET.039.01.1.1
GTTCCGCACCGAATATGAGGGCCGCACCCTTCGCGAGAACCTCGGCCTGAAGCATCCCGCTCATCGGGCCCCTCACCGCGAACCCGGCAGCCAGGCGGCCGAATAATCGAAGTCCCATCAACCAATCCGGCAAAGGGCCGAGCCACGCCGGCGGCCTAACCAAGGAGCAGTCCCTCATGACCACATCAACCCAACCTCGCCCTACCCTATCCGCGCTGACGATCAAACCGGTCGCCGCGCGGATCGGCGCCGAGATCGCCGACATCAAGCTCTCGGGCGACCTTTCCGACGAGACGATAGCAGCCATCAATGCAGCGCTGCTGCAGCACAAGGTGATCTTCTTTCGCGACCAGGATCAGCTCACCGATACCGAGCAGGAGCGCTTTTCCAAGCGCCTCGGCAATCTTGTTCCACATCCAACCGAGCATGTACGCAACGGCACGACCTCGATCCTTGAACTTGACTCGTCGCGCGGTGGCCGCGCCGATGCCTAGCACACAGACGTTACCTTCGTCGACGCCTATCCCAAAATCTCGATCCTGCGCGGTGTGACTATTCCCGAGGTCGGCGGTGATACGGTTTGGTCCAACACAGTGGCCGCCTACGACAGCCTGCCACCGGCGCTCAAGGCGACCGCCGAACAGCTGTGGGCAACCCACAGCAATGCCTATGACTATGCCGCACAGCGCCCGCATGCGAGCGAGGTCGATCGCCGCCACTATGAAGAGGTCTTCGCTTCCACCGTCTACGAGACCGACCATCCCGTGGTGCGCGTCCATCCGGAAACCGGCGAGCGCTCGCTCATACTCGGCTCCTTCGTGCAGCGTTTCGTCGGCTATTCGAAGAGCGATTCCGAGCAGCTCTACGCCCTCCTCCAGTCTCATGTCCTGCGCATCGAAAACACGGTGCGCTGGCGCTGGCGAGCGAACGACGTCGCCATTTGGGACAACCGTGCCACCCAGCATTACGCCGTCAACGACTATGGCGACAGCGCCCGTGTCGTGCGCCGCACCACTCTCGACGGCGACGTACCGGTGAGCGTCGACGGCCGCCATAGCGTCACTCGTAAGAAGCTAGTTCGCGACGCCCTCACCCGCGCCGCCTGACCCTCCCCTCCAGCCAGGATCCTCACCCATGAAATTCGCGCATATCGCAGCCCTGATCGGCGGCCTTCTCGCCACCGGTCCCGCGTCGGCCGAGACCCTCATCCGCATCGGTTATCCCGGAACTGGCATCGACGACCGGCCCTATGCCTATGGCGACTATGTCGCCGTGGCCAATGTGCAGAAGCTTGTCGAGGCCGAGTTCAAGGACGTGCCCGACACAAAGATCACATGGACGTTCTTCCGCGGCGCCGGCCCGGCTCTCAACGAGTCGCTCGCCGCCGGCCAACTTGATTTCGCTGCCGGCCTCGGCGATCTGCCTTCGATCGTCGGCCGCTCGCGCGGCCTGCAGACGAAATATCTGGCCTCGGCCGGGAGCCATGATGCGCTTTATCTCGCCGTCCCCCCGGATTCGCAGCTCAAGACGGTGGAGGACCTGAAGGGCCATAAGGTGGCGCAGTTCCGCGGCACCAATTTGCAGATCGCCACCGACCGCGTCCTCGAAAAGCACGGCCTCGCCGAAAAAGATATCCGCTTCGTCAGTCTCGACTCGAATTCCGCCACGGCCGCGCTCATCTCGGGCAATGTCGAAGCTTCGTTCGGCGGCTCGGAATATCTGGACCTCGCCAAACGCGGCGCGGTCAAGATCATCTACTCGACCAAGAACGACGACCCGACCCTCGGGCGCAACTCGGGGCTCCTCGTCACCGCGGAGTTCGAGAAGGCCCACCCAGAGTTCACCGCCAAGGTCGTGCGCGCCTTCGTCAAG
>NZ_RZRY01000097.1:0-14164 GCF_003998035.1 Mesorhizobium sp. M2A.F.Ca.ET.039.01.1.1
CGACGGCACGCTGATCGGGCCGCCTAAAACAACCGCCATCCATGTCGGCGGCGACGACAATGCGCGCAAGGCCTATGTCGACGCGGCGATAAAGGCGTTGAATGATTGCCTGCCGCTCAGCCTTTCGCCGGCGCTGGCGCAAGGCATTCCCGGCAACGTCTTCACGCTGCAATTCAGCTCACCGAAGAAATAGGCGGGCAGACTCGCCGTTTCAGGTCAGGCCGCGCACGCCTGACGCGGTACGCCTGACCTCAGCGTGTTTTTCCAACTCCGGCATCTCGAAGACGTAGTCGCTCCAGGCCGAGTCCGGGATCTGCCCGGCCAGGTAACAATCCAGCAGAAGGTTCTGTTCCGGGGTAAGGGGCCTCGGCGCCAGTTCATGATCCAACCCAAGCGAATGGATCAGGTTCCTGGTCAGGCCAGAGACGGTGAAGTGAATGGACATCTTCAGTCTCCTGGGTGCAGCGCGGATCACATCAAGCCGGAAAACGTCCACCACCGGTCAAAGGTTTCATCAGCAATCCGTGATCGCGACGGCGGCTCGGTTTCTTACGCCGGCTGGCGTTCGGTGCTGTCCGGCCGGCACTGGGTCCACCGATTGAAGGAACGTTATTCGCAGATGACGCGATAGCGCTTGCCGTCTTCGCCGACATTCCTGCAGGTGAGGGGGCTCTGCTCGCCGGATGTCGGGTCGGGCAGATCCCGGCCGAAGGACGGTTTCGTCGAAGCGGGCCTGGAATGGCGCCGGACGGTCGGGCTCGCCGGCAGGCTTGCCGGCGCGCTCGGCGGCGGCGGAAACACATCCGACACGATCTGCCGCGAGGCGGTCGTTCCCGGCGGCGCCTCGTCCCAGACACGCCTGACATCCATCCGGCTTGGAACGATCACCGTGCCGTCGTCGCTTCGCGTGCAGGCGCCCGCTGCAAGCAGCGCCGGGCACAGGACGAAAGCGGCGATTCGATTGAACATTAGCAACACCTCAGGCGCCTTATAATGTGTCGTTGCCCCAATCGCCAACAGGCGGATTACCGCAACCGGCGCCACGATCCTGGTTCTCTCAACGGCATCGAACGGCAGGTGGTTGCGATCCATTATGGTTAGCGGATCGTTAATGCTTGTCAGGCACATTTCCGCGACGAACCGCGAAGGGGGGTTCGGTTGGGATGGCAACAGCATGGCGGACGTGGACAAGACGAGTGGGACTGGCGGCATGCGCGACCCCCTCGACGCAACGGTTGGGCATGACGACGACACGCCCGCCGACGAGGGCGGCGAGCAGCATCTTGCCGATCTCGAACGAACGATGGACGCCATGCGCATGGGCGTCGTGCTTCTGGACGCCCGGCTCGACACGCTGATCATCAACAAAGCCTACCGGGAGTTTTCCAGGATCCCCGACGGGGTGGTGACCATCGGCGCGCCATTCAGCCGCCTCATGGATCTCAATCGCCGCAACGGCATCTATGGCGAGATCGACGAACAGGAGTGGCAGCGCTACCTTGCCAGCCGAATCGCGGAAATTCGTGCCGGTTCCGTCGCGCCGCGCGAGTTCGTCCATGCCGACGGCCGCACGATGATATTCTCGGTGACGGCGTTGTCCGGCGGCAAGCGCCTGTTGACCTACTATGATGTCACCGAGGTCAAGCGCCGAGACGCCGAGATCGAAAGAGCCAATGCCAGGACGGCCGAGACGTTCAGCAATCTCAGCCTTATGGTCGATTCGATGCCGATCGGCGTCATCGTTGTCGATGCCGAATTGCAGGTCGAGGTGATCAACCGGGCCTTCTACGACTTCTGGGAGGTCGATCCGCGGCGCGCTCCAGCCGGCATCTCTTTTCGCGACCTAATGGAAGCCACTCGTGCCGCCGATCCGTTCGGCGGCGAGGAGCGGAACTGGCAAAGCCATGTGGCCGAGCGGGAATCCGAAATCCGCGCCGGCGCCGCAGGCTCCAGGCATTTGCCGCGCAGCGACGGCCGTACGCTGATCGCCTCGCTGGCGCCGCTTCCGGGCGGCAAGCGGCTGATCTCCTATGTCGACATCACCGACGTGAAGCAGCGCGAGACCGAGGCCGAGGACGCGCGCAGGAACCTCGCCACCGTCCTGGAGTCGCTGCCGGCGGGCGTCATCATCTACGACCGCGACGACCGCTTCGTCTTCGCCAACCGCAAGCTGCAGGACACGCTGCCGGCGCTGAAGCCGGCCTGGCAGCCGGGCCGCACATTCCGCGAGGCGTTGTCTCTCGGCCATTCGGTCGGCTATTTCCGCTCGAGCGGCGACACTGAAATCGACGGTCTGTACGGCATCGACACCGAGCGCTGGCTCGACGCCATGCTCATGCGGTACCGTTTGCCAAATTCCGCCTACGAGCGCCTCAACGCCGACGGGCGCTGGTACCAGGTCTATGACATGCGCACCGATGACGGGACGTTCATCGGCGTGCGTGTCGATATCACCGACATCAAGGTCCGCGAAAAGGCGCTGCGCGACTCCATGCGCCAGATCGACCTCTACCGGCACGTGATGGATGAGCTGCCGGTGGCGGCCTTCATCAAGGCCGACGATCTCAGCATGGAATTCGTCAACAAGGCCTGGTGCGCGCTGACTGGATTCGCCAAGGACGAGGTGCTCGGCAAGACGGATCGCGAGCTTTTCGCGTCGGAAGAGGCGGACGGCTTCAGCAATGACGATACCGAAGTCGTGGCAACCGGCGCGGGGCGCGAGGTCGAGGAGGCTGTCACCCATCGCGACGGCACCGTGCGGCAGCTTATGACGCGCAAGAGCCGGCTGGTGGCCATTGACGGGTCGGTGCATCTGGTCGGCTCCAGCACCGACATCACCGACGTCAAGGCGCGCGAGCAGGCGCTTCGGCAGAGCATGAGCGAGAACGAGGTGTTCCGCAGCCTGATCGACAATGTGCCGGTGTCGATCTACGCCAAGCGTTCGGACCTCAGGCAATTCTATGTCAACAAGGGCTGGTGCGATCTCACCGGCTTCAGCAAGGAAGAGGCGATCGGCAAGACCGACGTCGAGATATTCGGCGCCGACGGCGAAGCCTTCGTCGCCGGCGACCTTGCCGTGCTGCGCACCGGCGAAACTCAGGAGATCGAAGAGACGGTGGTGCTGCCGGACGGCAGCGTCAGGCACCAGTTCGCGCGCAAGGGCGCGATGATCGCCTCCGACGGCTCGCTCTATCTCATCGGCTCCACCACCGACATCACCGAGCTCAAGCAGCGCGAGGCCGAGCTCAGCGAAGCACAGCGGCGCGCCGTGCTCGCCGACCGGGCCAAGTCGGAATTCCTCGCCAATATGAGCCACGAGATCCGCACCCCGATGAACGGGGTCCTTGGAATGGCAGAGCTTTTGGCAAAGTCGGACCTCGATCCGAAGCAGAAGACGTTCACCGACATCATCGTCAAATCCGGCAACGCGCTGCTCACCATCATCAACGACATCCTCGATTTCTCCAAGATCGACGCCGGCCAGCTGGTGCTCGACCCGGCGCCGTTCAATCTGGCCGAGGCGATCGAGGATGTGGCGACGCTGGTCTCGACGCGCGCCAAGGAGAAGGACCTCGAGCTCATCGTGCGCATCCAGCCGGGGCTCGAAGGCCAGTTCGTCGGCGATGTCGGCCGTGTCAGGCAGATCGTCACCAACCTGCTCGGCAACGCGGTGAAGTTCACTGATGAGGGCCATGTGCTGGTCGACGTGACAGGCGAGCGGGTTCCCGCGGGAACGAAGCTCACCATTTCCGTGACGGATACCGGCATCGGCATTCCCGAGGACAAGCTGAAGGTGGTGTTCGAGAAGTTCAGCCAGGTCGATACCTCCTCGACCAGGCGGCACGAAGGCACCGGGCTTGGCCTCGCCATCACCTCGCGGCTGGTCGAGATGATGGGCGGCGAGATCGGCGTCGACAGCGCCGAGCGCAAGGGCTCGACCTTCTGGTTCACGGTCACGCTGCCCCGGGCCGAGCAGGGCGGGCAGCGCATCACACCGGTCGACGTCACCGGCGCGCGCGTGCTCGTCGTCGACGACAACGCCGTCAACCGCTCGATCCTGAGCGAGCAGATGGCGTCGTGGACGTTCGATGCCTGCGCGGCCGAAAGCGGCGCCGAAGGGCTTAAGGTGCTGATTGCCGCCGCCGCCTATGGCGTGCCGGTCGATTGCGTCGTGCTCGACTATCAGATGCCGGGCATGACCGGCGCCGAGATGGCGCGCATCGTGCGCAACACGGCGGGCCTGGCGCATACGCCCATCATCATGCTGACCTCGGTCGACCAGTCGCTTGCCAACACGACCTATCGCGACCTCGGCATCGATGCGCAGCTGATCAAGCCGGCGCGCTCCTCCGTCCTTCTGGAAACGCTGGTCGCGACCATCCAGCGTCATCGCCACAGCAGCGCCGCGGCACGACCCGCCGTTGGCGGCAGCCTATCGCAAGCCGCGCCGGCGCAGACGGCGACGTCGGACCGCGCCATGCTGCAGCCGCCGCCCGTGCGTGCGCGCCAACGCCCGGCCGAAGCCGAGCGCGGGCTCGACATCCTCGTTGCCGAGGACAATGAGGTGAACCAGATGGTGTTCACCCAGATCCTTGGCGAGACCGGCTACCGCTTCGAGATCGTCGGCAACGGCCGCAAGGCGCTCGATGCTTTCGGCAAGCTCAATCCGCGCATGATCCTGATGGACGTGTCGATGCCGGAAATGAACGGGCTGGAAGCAACAGGCGCCATTCGCAAGCTCGAGCAGGACATGGGCACGCATGTGCCGATCGTGGGCGTCACGGCGCATGCGCTGAAGGGCGACCGCGAACGCTGCCTCGAGGCCGGCATGGACGATTACCTGCCGAAGCCGATCAGCCCGCGGGCGCTGCTCGAAAAGCTCGAGCGCTGGCTGGGTTCGGATATCGAGACCCGGCGCAGCGCGGGTTAAAGCGAATTTAGCCGGCAGGCGGGCGCAAGGCGTTGACGTATGCGTATGGTGCGATCGCACCATATCAAAGCAAACGCCAAGCTCTGACAATCGTAGCATTGATTCCGCTCTTCGGTTACGGGCGGGAGCAGCGACCGCCAACAAGAAACAGCGTCGACTCTACCCCAACGGACCTGTTTTCGGCGATGGCCACGCCATGATCCGCTCTGGCATGCAGGCAACGCGCTCTCGTCCGGATTTTATTTCCCGGCGGCCGCGATCCGGCCGCCGGGATAATTTTTGATTCAAAAGTCAGACAAGTCGCTGATTCCCGCGGCAAACTCCGGCCGACCCGCAGAGACCGCCGGAAGCCCTTCCGAGCATCCCCGTTCAGGCGTTACCGGGCTGACACGAAACTGTCATGCGACTGTAATAATCGAAGTCTATTGCGCTCACCGGGCGCCGATAGAACGGGTGCCGAAAGACCATCTTCCGAACAGGAGTAGGCCACATGAGACATTTCATCCGCTCTGCGGCCGTTGCGATTGCAATGGCTGCGGCATCAACCCTTAGCATCTCCGCCGCGATGGCAGCCGATATCTCCGGCGCCGGCGCCACCTTCCCCTATCCGATCTATGCGAAGTGGGCCGACGCCTACAAGAAGGAGACCGGCATCGGTCTCAACTACCAGTCGATCGGCTCCGGCGGCGGCATCAAGCAGATCAAGGCCAAGACGGTGACCTTCGGCGCTTCCGACGCGCCGCTGAAGGGCGAGGATCTCAACTCCACCGGGCTCGCGCAGTTCCCGATGGTGATGGGCGGCATCGTTCCGGTCGTCAACCTCGAAGGCGTCAAGCCGGGCGAGCTGGTGCTCGACGGCCCGACGCTGGCCGACATCTTCTCCGGCAAGATCACCAACTGGAACGACGAAGCGATCAAGAAGCTCAACCCGGACGTCAAGCTGCCCGACCAGGCGATCGCGGTCGTGCACCGTTCGGACGGCTCGGGCACCACCTTCAACTTCAGCTACTATCTGGCCGACGTCAGCGCCGACTGGAAGTCGAAGGTCGGCGTCAACACCGCGCTCGAATGGCCGGTGGGCATCGGCGCCAAGGGCAATGAGGGCGTCGCCAACAACGTCTCGCAGACCGGCGGCGCGATCGGCTATGTCGAATATGCCTATGCCAAGCAGAACAAGCTGACCTACACCGACCTGATCAACAAGGACGGCAAGAAGGTCGAGCCGACCGCCGCCGCCTTCTCGGCCGCCGCGGCCAATGCCGACTGGAACTCGCAGCCGGGCTACGGCGTCATCCTGGCCAACCAGGCCGGCGCCGAAACCTGGCCGATGACGTCGGCCACCTGGATCCTCGTCTACAAGAAGCCCGACGATGCCGCCGCCACCGGCGAGGCGCTCAAGTTCTTCGCCTGGTCCTACGCCAAGGGCGACGAGCTGGCCGCCAGCCTGGACTATGTTCCGATGCCCGACGCGGTCGTGAAGAGCGTCGAGGAAATGTGGGGCAAGGATATCGTCGACGCGAACGGCAAGCCGCTCTATTCCGGCATGTAATCTGACGAACAAGGGAGGGCGCTTCCGGCGCCCTCCTGTCTCTTTCGAAATGCGAGGGGCTAAATGAGTGCCGTTTCCGAAGCCGCGACATCGTCCGCCATGCGGACCAGGGAAGCGACAGTGCGCCGCTTTGCCTTCACCGACATGGTCTTCCGGGCGGCTACGCGCGCTTCCGCCATCCTCGTGCTGGTTCTGCTCGGCGGGGTCGCCATCTCGCTGATCGCCGGATCGTGGGAAGCGCTGTCGAAATTCGGCATATCCTTCCTTTCGACCGAATCCTGGAACCCGGTCACCGAGAATTTCGGCGCGCTGGCGCCCATCTACGGCACTATCGTCACCTCGGCCATCGCCATCATCATCGCCGTGCCGATCGGCATCGGCATCGCCGTCTTCCTGACCGAGCTTTGCCCCCGCCCTCTCAGGCGCCCTATCGGCATCGCCGTCGAGCTTCTGGCCGGCATTCCCTCGATCATCTACGGCATCTGGGGCCTGTTCGTCTTCGCGCCCTTTCTGCAGACGACGATCCAGCCCTTCATCATCTGGCTCTTCAAGGGCATCCCCGGCCTCAACAGCCTGTTTGCCGGCCCGCCCTACGGCATCGGCCTGCTGACCTCCTCCCTGATCCTGGCCATCATGGTGCTGCCCTTCATCACCTCGATCACCAAGGACGTGTTCGACACGGTGCCGGCGGTGTTGAAGGAATCGGCATACGGTATCGGCTGCACGACCTGGGAGGTGACGCGGCGCGTGACCATTCCCTACACCCGCGTCGGCATCATGGGCGGCGTCATGCTCGGCCTCGGCCGCGCGCTCGGCGAGACGATGGCCGTCACCTTCGTCATCGGCAACGCGCATCGCATCAGCGCCTCGCTGTTCGCGCCGGGCACGACGATCTCGGCGACGATCGCCAACGAGTTCACCGAGGCCGATGGCGCGATCTACACCTCCTCGCTGGTGGCTCTCGGCCTGATCCTGTTCATAATAACCTTCATCATCCTGGCGCTCGCACGCTACATGCTGCTGCGCATCGATAGCCGCACGGGAGCCTGACCGATGGCGACTGCCGCATCAATTCACCAGAGCCGCAAGCGCAAGAATGCCGTGATGATGGCGCTGTGCGTCATCGCCGCCGGCATCGGCCTTGCCTGGCTGGCGCTGATCCTCGGCGCCCTGCTCTACAAGGGGCTCTCCGGGGTGTCGCTGGCCGTGTTCACCCAGATGACGCCGCCGCCGGGCGATGCCGGCGGCCTGCTCAACGCCATCTACGGCAGCATCGTGATGACCATCATCGGCATCTTCGTCGGCACGCCGATCGGCGTGCTGGCCGGCACCTACATGGCCGAGTATGGCCGCTTCTCGAAGCTCACCACGGTGGTGCGCTTCATCAACGACATCCTGTTGTCGGCCCCTTCGATCATCGTCGGCCTGTTCGTCTATGAGCTGATGGTGCGGCCGATGGGGCACTTCTCGGCCATCGCCGGCGCCGTCGCGCTGTCCATCCTGGTGATCCCCGTCGTGGTGCGCACCACCGAGGACATGCTGAACCTCGTGCCCAACGCGCTGCGCGAGGCAGGCACCGCCATCGGCGCGCCGCGCTGGGTGGTGATCCGCTCCGTCGCCTACCGCGCGGCGCTGTCCGGCATCGTGACCGGCATATTGCTGGCGATCGCCCGCATCTCCGGCGAGACGGCGCCGCTGCTCTTCACCGCGCTCAACAACCAGTTCTGGTCGAGCAATCTCAATGCCCCGATGGCCAGCCTGCCGGTGACCATCTTCCAGTTCGCTCTCAGCCCTTACGAGGAATGGCAGCAGCTGGCCTGGACGGGCGCACTCATGATCACCTTGACGGTTCTCGGGCTGAGCATCATCGCCCGCAGCCTAACCGGACGCAGAGAGGACAGATGAAACCGATGTTGTCCACCGACCTGAACGTAGCCGACACGACCGTCGAGAAGGCCAAGATCGAGGTCAAGAACCTCAACTTCTACTATGGCCAGTCGAAGGCGCTGAAGGACATCAACCTGTCGCTGCCCGAGCGCAGCGTGACCGCCTTCATCGGCCCGTCGGGCTGCGGGAAGTCGACGCTGCTGCGCGTCTTGAACCGCATCTACGAGCTTTATCCGAAGCAGAGCGCCGAGGGCCAGGTGCTGCTCGACGGCAAGAACATCCTCGATCGCTCGCAGGACCTCAACCTGCTCAGGACCAAGATCGGCATGGTGTTCCAGAAGCCGACGCCGTTCCCGATGTCGATCTACGAGAACATCGCCTTCGGCGTCAGGCTCTATGAGAAGATCAGCAAGGCCGAGATGGACAGCCGCGTCGAGTCGGCGCTGAAGCGCGCCGCACTCTGGAACGAGGTTAAGGACAAGCTCAACGCCAGCGGCCAGAGCCTCTCGGGCGGCCAGCAGCAGCGCCTTTGCATCGCCCGCACCGTCGCGGTGAAGCCGGAGGTCATCCTGCTCGACGAACCGGCCTCGGCGCTCGATCCGCTCTCGACCGCCAAGATCGAGGAGCTGATCGACGAATTGCAGGCCGACTACACGATCGTCATCGTCACCCACAACATGCAGCAGGCGGCGCGCGTGTCGCGGCAGACGGCGTTCATGTATCTGGGCGAGCTGGTGGAATTCGACCGGACCGAGAAGATATTCACCTCGCCCCGCGAGAAGCGCACCCAGGACTACATCACCGGCCGCTTCGGCTGAGCTCATACGAGGACAACATCATGGCCGAACATACCGTCGCCTCGTTCGACGAGGATCTGAGGCAGATCAGCCGGCTCATCAACGACATGGGCGATCTCGCCGGCTCCATGGTCGGCGGCTCGACCAGGGCCCTGCTCGAAAGCGACAATGCGCTGGCGCAGCGCGTCGTCTCCGACGATGCCATCATGGACGCGCGTCAGCGCGAGCTTGACGACCGCGCCATCACGCTGATCGCCAAGCGCCAGCCGATGGCGGACGATCTTCGCCACGTGGTCGGCTCGATACGCATGGCGGGCGACCTCGAACGCATCGGCGATCTCGCCAAGAACATCGCCAAGCGCGTCGGGTCAGTCGGCGTCAGCACCGCCCCGCGCGACCTCACGCATTCGATCGATTCCATGGCGCAACTGGTGCTGATCCAGGTCCAGGGCGTGATTCAGGAATATACGGTGGGTGATGCCACGGCGCTGGCCAAGCTTCGCAACGACGACGAACGCATCGACGTCAAATACACCTCCGTCTTCCGCGAGCTGTTGACCTACATGATGGAAGATCCGCGCAACATCACCGCTTGCACTCATCTTCTGTTCTGCGCCAAGAACCTCGAGCGCATCGGTGACCATGTGACCAACATCGCCGAGAACGCCTATTATGTGCTGACCGGCACGCAATTGCCCGCCAACCGTCCCAAGCAGGACGAGACGGCAATGTCGGCGCCGGCCGCCTGACGGAAAAGGTTACCCCGATGATCGCGCCACGCATCATGGTGGTGGAGGACGAGGAGCCGCTGGGGGTGCTGCTTCGCTACAATCTCGAATCCGAGGGTTACCAGGTGGAAGTGGTGACCCGCGGCGACGAGGCCGAAATCCGCCTTCAGGAAAATGTTCCCGACCTGCTCGTGCTCGACTGGATGGTGCCGGCGGTCTCCGGCATCGAGCTCTGCCGGCGTCTCAGGATGCGGCCCGAGACCGAGCGGCTGCCGATCATCATGCTGACCGCGCGCGGTGAAGAAAGCGATCGGGTTCGAGGTTTGTCCACCGGCGCCGACGACTATCTGGTCAAGCCGTTCTCGACGCCGGAGTTCATGGCGCGCGTCAAGGCGCTGCTGCGCCGCGCCAAGCCGGAGGTGCTGTCCAGCGTGCTCAAGGTCGGCGACATCGTGCTCGACCGCGAATCGCACCGCGTCTACCGCAAGAAGAGCGAGATCAGGCTGGGCCCGACCGAGTTCCGCCTGCTCGAGTTCATGATGCGGCATCCCGGCCGCGTGTTCTCGCGCAGCCAGCTACTCGACAATGTCTGGGGCGAGACGATCTATATCGACGAGCGCACGGTGGACGTGCATGTCGGCCGCCTGCGCAAGGCCGTCAACAACGGCCGCATGCCGGACGTCATCCGCACCATCCGCGGGGCGGGTTATGCAATCCGGGAAGACTAGGGATATGCTGATATTCAGGTGAGGCCGGCCTGCGAATGGCGGCTTCCTGCGCTTCCGGTACTCACGTACCAAAAAGTACGCTCCGTTCCGGTTCTCGGAACCCACCATTCTCGACTCGGCCTGACCTGAATCTCAGCATATCCCGGCGCTTGAGCTTGCGGCTTATGCGACGTGCTTGCCCGCTCTTGCCTGGACACCCGGCGCGAAGATCTCCTGATCGACGAAGGTCAGCGCGCGGGTGGCGCAGCCTTCGCGGATCAGCGGCAGCTCGTTCGGCTCGGTGTCGAAGGAGATCGAGCTCGAGTGCTGGCCGCCGGCGGTCTGGGCGATCGCCTCCCTCAGCGCCGGCTCGATCAGGTCGAAGGCGGCCGCGCTGACGCCGACCATGGCGACCGGCGCCGGGTCGATGAGGGCGAACAGGCTGCCAAGACCGAAGCCCAGCGCCTCGCCGGCCCGACGATAAGCTTCCCGTTCGGGGCCGTCCTCCTGCCGGGCCTTTGCGGCCAGCGCGCGCATGTCGGCGTCGCCGATGTCGGTCGGCGCGGCGTCCTCGCTTATCCCCATGGCGCTGCGCCAGATGGCGTAGTTGCCGGCATAGGCCTCGACGCAGCCGCGGCGGCCGCAGCGGCAAAGCGCGCCGCCCGGACGATGGATCATGTGGCCGAACTCGCCGCCGGAGGAATGCGTGCCGGTGAACAATTCGCCCTTCAGCACCAGGCCCATGCCGATGCCGTGCGAGAGCAGGATGGCTATGAAATTGTCGCGATAGCGCTCGGGATCGCGCCATCGCAGCGCCACCGCCATCATGTTGCAGTCGTTCTCCATGGTGGCGGGGATGCCGAATTCCCTCTCCAGGATGTCGGCGAACGGAATGTCGGTCAGCGGCGTGATCGGCGACCATAGCATGGCGCGCGCGTGGGAATCGGTGATGCCTTGAATGCCCATGGCGATGCGGGCGACGCTGCCCACGTCGAGATCGGGATCCTGCAGCCGGCGCCGGACGATCGCCAGGCACTCGCCGATCAGCTCGTCGCGCGGCATGACGAGCGTGTCCAGGCGCCGCTGTTCCTCGGCGATCACCTGGCCGGCATAGTCGATGACGGCGACCGACAGGAAGTTCAGCGACAGCACCACCGTCAGCACCGCGGCGGCTTCGGGATTCAGCGCCAGGCCGATCTGCGGCCGGCCGCGTTTCAACGCCGTCGGCTCGCTGGCCTTGCTCTCGGTGAGGATGCCCTCCTGGATCAGATCGGCGGAGATCGCCGAAATGGTCGAGTGGCTGAGGCCGGTGGTGGCGGCAATTTCCGTCCGCGATGGCTGGCCGGCGCGGCGCACGGCCGAAATCACCATGGCGCGGTTGCGCCGGCGCAAATCGTCGTGACGGATTCCGACCGACATCGTCTCGCACGTCCTCCCCGGTCATCGCGGCCTTGTGATGATGCCATGGCCTGTCGCTGACACGCTAAGGATAGTGGCAGAAGCCAAAGCCGATGTCATTATTTATTGCGGACTCCGAAAAAAATGCCTGGACCCATCAAATGCCATCAGAATGTCGGTTGACAGCTTCATTTCGCTGGACCACTATTTTTTTGAGGCTCGAAAAAAAGCCTCTTATGCCGGCCTTCGGGCCAGTCTGGGTCGCGCCGCACAAGGCGCAGGGAGGATATCATGAAAAAATTCGCAGCCGCCATTCTGGCGGGCGTAGCCATGTCGCTGACGCTGGCTTCGGTCGCCGAGGCGAAGGACAAGGTGATCGGCGTCTCGTGGTCGAATTTCCAGGAAGAGCGCTGGAAGACCGACGAAGCGGCGATGAAGGCCGCAATCGAGGCCGCCGGCGACAAGTATATTTCGGCCGACGCGCAGTCCAATCCGGGCAAGCAGCTGACCGACGTCGAAAGCCTGATCTCGCAGGGCGCCAATTCGCTGATCATCCTGGCGCAGGATGCCTCGGCAATCGGCCCGGCGGTGCAGAAGGCGCTCGATGAGGGCATCCCGGTCGTCGGCTACGACCGCCTGATCGAGAACAAGGACGTTTTCTACCTGACCTTCGACAACAAGGAAGTCGGCCGTATGCAGGCCCGTGAGGTGTTTAAGGCCAAGCCGGAAGGCAACTACGTCTTCATCAAGGGCTCGGGTTCCGATCCGAACGCCGACTTCCTGTTCTCGGGTTCCATGGAAGTGCTGAAAGAGGCGATCGACAGCGGCAAGATCAAGAATGTCGGCGAGGCCTATACCGACGGCTGGCTGCCCGCCAACGCGCAGAAGAACATGGAGCAGTTCCTGACCGCCAACGACAACAAGGTCGACGCGGTCGTGGCCGCCAATGACGGCACCGCCGGCGGCGTCGTCGCGGCGCTGACGGCGCAAGGGCTGGCCGGCACCGTTCCGGTCTCGGGCCAGGACGGCGACCACGCGGCGCTCAACCGCATCGCGCTCGGCACGCAGACCGTGTCGGTGTGGAAGGACGCGCGCGAGCTCGGCAAGAACGCCGCCGAGATCGCCTCGCAGCTCGCCGACGGCAAGAAGATGGGCGACATCGCCGGCGCCAAGGACTTCACGACGCCTGGCGGCAACACCGTCAAGTCGCTGTTCCTGACCCCGATCGCGATCACCAAGGACAATCTCAACCTCGTCATCGACGCCGGCTGGATCAAGAAGGACGAAGTCTGCGCTGGCGTTGCCGCCGGCAGCGTCAAGGTCTGCAACTAAGCTCGCCGACACTAGACCAAAAACCTTGCGCCGCGGCCTGAAAGCCGCGGCGTTTTCTCGAAGATTACCGTTCCGCCTCGAGCGGATAGCTTCTAGGCTTGCTCCGGCATCCGCGCCAGACGGGCAGGCCGGCAGGAGGAATTCATGACCGACACGACGTCCACCCAACCGGCAGACACCGCGCGTGCCTCGGAGCTGGGCACCGTCGCCCGGTTCCTGAAGGCAACCGAGCTGGACACCCGCATGCTCGGGATGATCGGCGCGCTGCTCCTGATCTGGGTCGGACTGCATGTGATCTCCAGCCTGCGGCTTGGCGTCAATCCGCTCGACTTCGACAGCCGCACCTTTCTGACGCCGCGCAATCTCTGGAACCTGTCGGTGCAGACTTCGGCCGTGGCGATCATGGCCTCCGGCATGGTGCTGGTCATCGTCATGCGCAACATCGACCTGTCGGTCGGATCGGCCGAAGGGGTGATCGGCATGGTCATGGGTTTTGCCCAGGTGCATTTCCTGGTCCGCTTCGTCGGGCTTGAGCTCGGTAACCCGTGGATCTGGGTCCTGGCGCTGCTGATCGGCCTGGCGCTCGGCCTCCTCATCGGCGCCTTCCAGGGCTTCGTCATCGCCTATCTCGAAGTGCCGGCCTTCATCGTCACGCTGGGGGGTCTGCTGGTCTGGCGGGGCGCTGCCTGGTGGGTCACCAGCGGCCAGACCGTCGCGCCGCTTGACGCCACGTTCCAGCTGATGGGCGGCGGCCCGGCGGGCTCGATCGGCGCCAAATGGAGCTGGGTCGTCGGCATCGTCGCCTGCCTGGCGGTCATTTTCATGCACTATAACGG
>NZ_RZRY01000980.1:0-1865 GCF_003998035.1 Mesorhizobium sp. M2A.F.Ca.ET.039.01.1.1
ACCTAGGTCCCATCCTATTTCCTATGCTCAGTCATCCGTATGGCGGCGCAAACCGATGGGTGTGATCCTCGCATTGGCGGCAATCCTTGTGGTGCTTTTTGGCGCCGCGTTGCTCTTCGTGCGTGCTGATGCGGCGAGGATGGCCGACGGTCTGCGATCGCTCGGGCCGGCTTTGCTGGGGCTGGTCGGCGCGCCCATGCTGGTCTTCGGCCGCAGCCTCATCGGCGGACTGCTTCTGCTCGCGGCGCTCGCCTGGGTCGGCTGGATTCGCACGAGACGGCCTCCGGCGCGGGCTGCCGCTTCCAAGCATTCGACGGTGCGCACCGCTGCGCTTGAAATGGACCTCGACCATGACAGCGGCAGGCTCGAGGGGCTTGTTCTGGCCGGGCGCTATGAAGGCAAGATGCTTGGCGCGATGGGGCTGACGGATCTGCGCCAGCTTTATGGCGAGCTCAGCCCCGATCCGGAGAGCCGCCAGCTCCTAGAGACGTATCTTGACGGCCGTTTTCCCGTCTGGCGCAAGGACGCGCAGCCGCACAGTGGCGAAGGGCTGAGTGTTGCGCCAGGTGCGGGCGCCATGACTAAGGAGGAGGCCTACAAGGTCCTTGGTCTTGAAGCGGGGGCCGCCGCGGCGGATATCCGCAAGGCGCACCGCCGCCTGATGCAGCGCCTGAACGCCGATGTCGGTGGCACGTCTGTCCTGGCGGCGCGGATCAATGAAGCCAAGGACGTCCTGCTCTCCAATCACGATTAGTCTCCTTCGACGCCGGTACCTTCCGGGAGATTTGAACAGCCGCCTATTGCTCGACGGCGTAGCACGAGATTTTCTTCCGCTTCAGGGCATCGCAGGCCTTCCAGGCGGCATTCTTCGAGCCGAAGCCGCCGAAGCGGGCGCGGTAGTAGGTGACGCCGTCCTTGTCGAAGGCGACGGTGAAGCCGGAAGCATCGGAGAGGACCTTCGGCGCCTGCTTGGCGGTTTGATCCAGAAGGCTCTGAGCTCCGGTTTTGGTGGGCGAGGAAGCGACCTGAACCACCCAGCCTGACGGCACCGACGACGTCTTCACCGGATCGATCGCCGGCGCGGCGGGTGTCGGTTCGGCATAGGCCGTGACCGCCTGCGATGTGGTCTCCTGCGGCTTGGCAGCCGGCGCCACGGCGGCCACGGCAACCGTCTTCACCTTCCTGACCTGGATCACGGGCTTCGTCTCTTCGGCGACCTGTTGGGTGTCGTCCTGGACGTCGTCGGCCGAGGCAACGACAGTGTCGTCCGTCGCCGGCTTTTCGTCCGGAGTCGGTGCGTCATGCTTGGGCAAAAAGACCTTGGCCAGCGTCTTGATCGGGTTGTCGTTGCCCTTGGCGATGAGATCGCCGCCGCCGCGCGTCGAGGCGCGCGGCAGATAGGTGGTGATCAGCGCGGCCATCTGGTTGTCGCGGCTGCGGCCGGAAGCGCCGCCCATCACCACCGCGACGAGGCGGCGGTCGCCGTCTGCGACGGAGGAGACGAGATTGTAGCCCGAGGCGCGGGTGTAGCCGGTCTTGATGCCGTCGACGCCCTTGATACGGCCGAGCAGACGGTTGTGGCCGTTGATGCGCTGGCGGCCATACAGGAACGAGCGTTGCGAGAAATAGCCGTAATATTGCGGGAAGTGCTCGCGCAGCGCGATGCCAAGCATGGCCATGTCGTGCGCGGTGGTAAACTGGCCGGGGTCGGGCAGACCGTTGGCGTTGCGGAAGACGGTGCCGTTCATGCCGAGCTGGCGCGCCTTGGCGGTCATCATACGGGCGAAATTGTCCTCGCTGCCGCCGAGCAACTCGCCGAGCGCGGTGGCGGAGTCGTTGGCCGATTTCGTCACCATGGACAGGAT
>NZ_RZRY01000981.1:0-1864 GCF_003998035.1 Mesorhizobium sp. M2A.F.Ca.ET.039.01.1.1
GCGCGATCTGGGCCAACCAGTTCGACAATGTCGCCAACCGCGACGGTCATGTCCGCACGACGGCCGAGGAAATCTGGGCCCAGACCGGCGGCAAGGTCGATGGCTTCGTTTCGGCCGTAGGCTCCGGCGGCACGCTCGCTGGTGTCGCGCTGGGCCTCAAGGACAAGAGCAAGGACGTCAAGATCGCGCTCGCCGATCCGCTGGGCGCGGCGCTCTACAGTTTCTACACCAGCGGCGAGTTGAAATCCGACGGCAGCTCGATCACCGAAGGCATCGGGCAGGGCCGCATCACCGCCAATCTGGAAGGCTTCAGGCCGGACTTCTCCTTCCAGATCCCGGACGAGGAAGCGTTGCCGATCATCTTCGACCTGATCCAGGAAGAGGGCCTCTGTGTCGGCGGCTCGACCGGCATCAACATCGCCGGCGCCATCCGGCTGGCGCGCGAGCTCGGACCGGGCCACACCATCGTGACGATCCTTGCCGACTACGGCACGCGCTACCAGTCCAAGCTCTTCAATCCGGAGTTCCTGCGCGGCAAGAACCTTCCGGTGCCGGGCTGGATGGAAGAAAGGGCCGACATTTCCGTGCCGTTCGAAAAGGTAGCATGATGGCGCACAAGACAGCGGCGCTTTTTCGCGACGACGCCTATCAGATGACGGCCGAGGCCGAGGTTGTCGCCGTCAACGATCGGGGTGGCATCCTTCTCGACCGCACCATCTTCTACGCCACGTCGGGTGGACAGCCGGGCGATGCCGGCATGCTCGAACGAGCGGACGGCGGCCGCATCGCGATCGCCGCCACCATCACCGGCGAGACCAAGGATGAGATCATCCACGTGCCGGCGCCGGAGCAGCTGCTCCCCGCTGTCGGCGAAAGGCTGAAGCTCTCGATCGACTGGGAGCGGCGGCACCTTCTGATGCGCATGCATACCGCCTGCCACCTGCTGACGGTCGTTTGCCCGTTTCCGATCACCGGGGCCGCGGTCGCCGAGGACGACAGCCGTGTCGACTTCGATATCCCCGACACCGGCTTCACCAAGGAAGATGTTACGGCCCGGCTGATGGAGCTGGTGCGCGCCGACCATCCGATCTTCACCCGGTTGATCACCGACCAAGAGCTCGCCGCCAATCCCGGCCTGGTCAAATCGAAGAACGTCCGCCCGCCGGTCGGCACAGGAAAAATCCGCCTGGTCTGCATCGGCGACAACGGCTCGGTCGACAGCCAGCCCTGCGGCGGCACGCATGTGAAGTCGACCGGCGAGGTCGGCGAGATTCATATCGGCAAGATCGAGAAGAAAGGCCGCGAGAACCGCCGCTTCCGCATCCGCTTCGGACCAATGCCGGCGAACTGAGGCGGGCCAGGGAGAACAAAAAATGGCGCAGGACAGTCCTTTCATCGTCGACGCCGACTGGCTGGAGAAGCAGCTTGGCGAGCCCGGCCTCACCATCATCGACGCCTCCTGGTATCTGCCGGCGCAAAAGCGAGACGCCCGCGCCGAATACGATGCCGCGCACATTCCCGGTGCGCGCTTCCTCGACCAGGATGCGGTTTCCGATCCGGATTCCAAATTGCCGCACACTTTGGCTTCGCCGCAGCACTTTGCCCAATATGTCGGCGCCATGGGCGTTACGGCCGATGACACCATCGTCATCTATGACGGGCCTGGCCTGTTCTCGGCGCCGCGCGCCTGGTGGATGCTCCGCGTCATGGGCGTTTTCCAGGTCTATATTCTGAACGGTGGCTTCGACCGCTGGAAGGCCGAGGGGCGGCCCGTGACGTCCGAGCCGACCAAGATGGCGCCGAGCGTCTTCCATGCCGATTTCGATGCGGGCCGGGTTGTCAGCCTCGACGAGATGCGCAGGAT
>NZ_RZRY01000982.1:0-1857 GCF_003998035.1 Mesorhizobium sp. M2A.F.Ca.ET.039.01.1.1
GTATCCATCGAGAAACCAGAAAGTTGAGCATCGTCGTTGCGGCCAGCGTTGCAAAGAATGCCGCTGCATGGCTTTGCAACACCCGCTCGAGAAAATGAAGGATCGCCAACCCCGCTGCAAACACCACCGCGACCGACCCGCCGACCGCCAGCCGATCCGCGAAGCCGGCGCGCCCGCCTGGAAAAACCCGATCCGGATAGAACACCATCACGAATACGAGGCCTGCCAGCCAGGCAATTGTGTAGGAGATTGCTGACGGGAGCACAGTCAAGCCGGCAAAGTAGACGGCGCTCGTCAGCGCGGTGTTCAATCCGCCGGCCACAAGAAAGCGGATTGCGTCTGAGCCTATCCGGTCAATGGCCATCCGGTCTGACCGTGGCGAGGAAATCCGAATAATCCCTGATGTAGTCGCTTGCATCATAGGGATGCGAAGCCATGACGAGCAGCGCGGTATCCGGCTGGAATTTGTACTGAATGCCCCACACTCCGGGAGGCAGGTAAAGACCGATTGAGGGATCTGCCAGCGACACTTCCTTTCTGTCGTGCCCGTCATCGACGACCACCGACAGGCGTCCATGGGCGGCGATCAGGAATTGATGGCACTGGCGGTGCGCATGCTCACCTCGGACTTTGTCCGAAGGTACGCCGTAGACAAGAAACGACCGCAAGGGCTTGAAGGGCAGGTTCTGTCCGAACTCAAGCGGGGCCAGTTCGCCGCGCAGATCACTAAAGTGCGGCAACCGCCACAGCTCACATCCGCCAACGCCAAGCGCCATCCTGTCACCGGCAGCGCCGGGGGTCGCCTGCGTCATCACGGGCTCGACCTGCGGACCGGTCTGATAGCCGACGATGACGGCCGGATTTCCCACCACCACGGCGTTGGCCGGCACGTTCTTGGTCACCACAGCGCCGGCGCCGATCATCGCCTGGCGACCGATCGTTATCCCGGGCAGGATGGTTGCGTTGGCGCCGATCGACGCGCCGTCCTCGACGATCGTCTGGAGAAACGATTCCGGATAGTGTTTCGAACGCGGGAAACGGTCGTTGGTAAAGGCGGCATTCGGACCGACGAACACGCGATTGCCCAGCCGGACGCCGTCCCACAGCTGAACGCCGCTTTTGATCGTGACGTCATCGCCGACCGTCACATCATTTTCGATGAAGACATGATCGCAGATATTGCAGTTCGCGCCGATCACCGCCCCTGGGAGGACATGGGCAAACGCCCATACGCGTGTGCCATTGCCGACGCTCGTGCTTTCGCAGATGCCGTGCTGGTGAACAAAGAAAGTCTTGTCGTTCATGCGGACGTTCCGTCGACAATGCGGCTTATTATCCGCAATGGGCGCGATTTGGTGTTTTCAACGGCTCGCCAGAGATAACACCCAAGGATGCCTTGCACCGCGAGAATCGCTGACCCAAATCCCACGATAAGCAGCACCAGTGTCGTGTATCCGGCAGAGTCGAT
Organism: Mesorhizobium sp. M2A.F.Ca.ET.039.01.1.1; assembly: GCF_003998035.1. NCBI lineage: Bacteria > Pseudomonadati > Pseudomonadota > Alphaproteobacteria > Hyphomicrobiales > Phyllobacteriaceae > Mesorhizobium > Mesorhizobium sp. M2A.F.Ca.ET.039.01.1.1. The sequence continues at coordinate 1,469 of NZ_RZRY01000982.1, forward strand.
CCTGCCCAGCAAGCGGGCGATTACGGTCACTGCGGCAAACACAAGGCTGAGGATGCAGCCCGCGATCCCCACCCACAGTGTAAGCACGATCGGAAAGTCGGAAAACGAGAAGATCGAGTCCATCATATATCTGAGGCGGCGCCCCATGCCCCAGGCGCTTTTTCCGTGCTCCCGTTCGCGACGGTGATACGGCACGAATTCCCGCCTGAAGCCCACCCAGAAGAGTTGCACGACCAGCGAGCTGTTAGGCTCCGCGATCGACAGGATCGCTTCCAGCACCTGGCGGTTGCAGCCAAAAATATCGACGCCGCCGCTGGGCATGCTTGGCAGTATCAGCCTGCGGTAAACGCCCCAAAAAGCCCGGGACAGAAACCGCGTCACAAACGGAT
>NZ_RZRY01000983.1:0-1856 GCF_003998035.1 Mesorhizobium sp. M2A.F.Ca.ET.039.01.1.1
ATGTGCAGCCGATCCTCGCCGATCCCAAGGGACGCGATTTTGTCGATTTCGACGAGGACCTGCAGGTCAAGGACCTCCAGAACGCCACCAAGGACGGCTATCGCGAGATCGAGCTGGTCAAGCGCTTCACCACTGTCGGCATGGGCCCGAGCCAGGGACGCCATTCGGCGCTGGCGACCGCCCGGATCGTCGCGGAGGCAACCGGCCGGACGGTCGGCGAGATCGGCATCACCACGGCGCGTCCTCCCGTGGGGCCGGAAACGCTCGGCGTGCTTGCCGGCCATCACGAAACGCTGGAGCGCCGCACGGCGCTGCATGCGCGGCACCTCGCGCTGAACGCCGCGATGAAGCCGGTCGGCGCATGGTGGCGGCCCTATTACTATGGTGACGCCAGCAGTGCTGACGAAGCCGTCCGCGAAGAAATCCTGGCGGTGCGCGAAGGCGTCGGCCTGCTCGACGTCTCGACGCTCGGCAAGCTGGAGATCCGCGGGCCGGACGCCGGCGAGTTCCTCGATCGCCTCTACACGATGGCGCATGCCAGCCAGCCTGTCGGCCGCGTGCGCTACTGCCTGATGCTCAACGAGATGGGCTCGGTGGTCGACGATGGCGTCGCCTACCGGATGGCGCAGGACCAGTTCTATGTGACGGCAACCACCGGCGCGGTGGCGCGCGTCTATGCCGACATGCTGTTCTGGAATGCCGAGTGGCGACTGAAGGTCGACGTGCTCAACCTCACCGGCGCCTTCTCAGGCCTCAACGTCACCGGACCCAAGGCGCGCCAGGTGCTCGAAACGCTGGAGAGCGACATCGATTTCAGCCGCGACGCCTTCCCCTATCTGAGCGGCCGCGAAGGCACGGTCGCCGGCGTGCCGGTGCGGGTGATGCGCATCGGCTTCACCGGCGAGCTCAGCTACGAATTGCATTGCCCCTCAAGCCTGGCGCCCAGCCTGTGGGACGCGGTGATGGCCGCGGGCAAGCCGCACGGCTTGCGCCCCTACGGCCTGGAGGCGTCGCGCATATTGCGCCTGGAGAAGGGCCACATCCTGATCGGCCAGGACACGGATGCGATCACCACGCCCGACGAATTAGGCTTCGGCTGGGCGGTTTCGAAGAAGAAGCCGTTCTTCGTCGGCAAGCGCTCCATCGAGATGCGCGCAAGGCTCGGCCAGACCCGCAAGCTGGTCGGGCTGCAATTCCCCGCCGGCGCCAGCAACATCCCCGGCGAAAGCTGCCTGGTGCTGCGCAATGGCGCTCCCGTCGGCCAGATCACCTCGGTCGGATATTCGCCATCGCTCGAGCGCCACATCGCGCTCGCCTATGTTCATGTCGACGACCAGGCGGAAGGCAGCCGCGTGACGGTGAAGTGCCGCAATGGCGAGCTGGTGGAGGCGCCGGTCGTCGACCACGCCTTCTTCGACCCGACCAATGCGCGGCAGGAGATGTAGATGGCCGCTAGCGTAGCAACTCGCATTTATCCTTTCATGCCCAGCGGCGCGGCGGACGGCACGACGCAGCTGATTTCCGGTGCGGTCGCGCTGAACGACCTTACCGCCAGCCCGCGCTTCGGCCTGAAAGGCGGCGGCAGCGCCGACTGGCTCGGCCAGCACGGCATTCCCATCCCCGGAGTCAACCGCATCGGCGAGCATCGCGGTATGAGGGTCCTTCGGCTCGGCAATGAGGACATCCTGCTCCTCGCGGAGGACGCCGCGGAAACTCTCGCCGATGTTAAAGCTATCTGGCAGGCCGCCCCGGCGCCGAAAGGCTACTCGTCATGGCGCGAGGAAGGCTGGGCATGGATGCGGCTTTCCGGCCCCCGCCTCGCCGAAGCGATGTGCAGTCTTTGCGCGCTGGACCTG
>NZ_RZRY01000984.1:0-1853 GCF_003998035.1 Mesorhizobium sp. M2A.F.Ca.ET.039.01.1.1
CGCTGCCGGGCACGCTCGAGGTGGGGTTGCCGGCGGTGGGGGCGGGCGACACGCGGGTGCGCGCCGTGCGGCTGTCGGCCGAGCCGGTCGAAGGGGGCTGGTCGGTCAAGTCGCTTGCCGCGACGCTGCCTGGCCGCACGACGCTCGAAGCAGACGGCATGCTGAGCGTCGAGGACCATTTCGGCTTCACCGGCTCGTTGCTGCTCGCCGTCGGGCAGCCTTCCGGCTTTGCCGCCTGGCTGTCGAAGGATGTCGACGAGGCGATCCGCCGGCTGCCCGCTGCAGGCTTCAAGGCCAAGGTCGACCTCAGCGAGAACCGGCAGTCCTTCAGCGACCTCGAGCTCATCCTGGGCAAGGCGAAATTTTCCGGCAGCATCGATTCCACCCAGCCGGATGGCGCCAGGCCTTCCGTGCTGATGCAACTGACGGGCGGCGAGATGGATCTGGACGGGCTCGCGGCCTTCGCTTCGATCTTCATCAGCGACAAGGGCGCTAACCGCTTTTCGGACCGCGATCTCGATTTCCAGATCAAGGCAGGTCCGGTCAGCGCCCTAGGCCTCAGCGCCGATACGGTCGATACCGCGCTGCGGCTGCGCGAGGGCCTGCTCGAGATCGACCGGCTGTCGATCGGCGGCCTGGCCGGCGCCTCGATCAGCGCCACGGGCCGGGTCAAGGATTTTCCGCAAAGCCCGACCGGCAAGCTCAACGCCTCCATCGTTGCTGTGGACCTCAAGCCGCTGATCGATGTCGCGGCCGAGCATTATCCCGACAATGCCGTGCTCAAAGGCCTGGCAAGCCGCGCGGCGGCCTATCCCGAACTGTTCCAAGATGCGCGCATCGATCTCCTGACCAGCGCCGCCGACAATGGCGACGGCACCACGGGCCTGGCGCTCTCGGCCCAGGGCAATGCCGGCGGCTCGGCCTTCTCAGCTTCGCTTTCCGGCAAGGGAAGCGCAGACAAGCTCACCGAGGCGCCGGTGTCGATCACCTTCAACGCCCGCAACGACAATGCCACGACGCTGCTGGCGCTTTACGGCCTGCCGGCGCTGCCGCTCGGCATGCTCGGCCACGCCAACACCGACGTCTCGGCGAAGGGCTCGGTCGCCGGCGGTCTCGCGACCAGCTTCAATCTGACCGCCGACGACTTCAGGGCGAGCTTCGACGGAACGGTCGCCGATACGGCGCAAGGCCCTACAGCCAAGGGCAAGGTCAATCTTGAAGCCGCCGATATCGAGCCGTGGCTGATGACCACAGGGGTAGGCCTGCCCGGCATGGGAATGGGCACGTCGACGTCGCTGGCGGCCGATGCCGATTTCGGCAACGGGCTCCTGGTGCTGAGCGGCCTCACCGGCTCAATCAACAAGGCGGCGGTGTCCGGCGACATCAACATCGACGCCAAGGATGGGCTGCCGCATCTTGCCGGGGCGCTGGCGCTTGACGAGCTCGACCTCGATCCACTGGCGGTCTCGCTGTTCGGCGACCAGTCCTTCGCGTCCGCCAAGGGCGGATGGCCGACGACGCCGTTCAGCCAGAAGTCGACCCTGCCGTTCAACGCCGACCTCGATCTCGACACATCGGCGCTGGCCGTCGGGCCCTTCGCGACTGCGCATGACGCCGCCTTCTCGCTGAAGCTCGATCGCGAAGGCATCCACGTCTCCGATCTCAAGGCGAAGCTCTATGGCGGCGATCTGACCGGCCTGTTCGACCTGAAGAACACGGAAGGCACCGGCCTGTTCTCCGGCCAGATGCGACTGGCCGGCGGCGATCTTTCCGCGGTCCTGCCGGGCGCCGGTATCGGCGGCAGCGGTGATCTTTCGGCGGCGCTGTCGACCAGCGGCAAATCGGTCGACGCC
>NZ_RZRY01000985.1:0-1852 GCF_003998035.1 Mesorhizobium sp. M2A.F.Ca.ET.039.01.1.1
CCTTAATGAGGATGGAGAGACTGCCAAAAATCTGCCGGAGGCTCTGCTCCATATTTGTTATTCGAACGAGCTTGGCGCGTTCGGCAGCTTCTATCCGAGTTTGGACTTATTCGACCGCAGCGACATAGACCGACTCTTACGCCAACTCTTGCGGCAAGGCGAGACCAGGCTTGCTGGGTGCGATTCGCCACAAGGTGATGTGCAGTTGCGACAGGAAATTTCGCGCCGCGTATCAAAGCGAGGATGCATTATCGCAGACGGGGAAGTGATTGTTGGCAATACCGGCATGTCGTGCTTCGACATGTGCCTCAATGCATTCACTAAGCCAGGAGATACCGTTCTTGTCGAAAGTCCGTCTTATTTTCCAATGCTGGCCGGATTGAACCGCAAAAGCCTTTCCATGGTGGAAATCTATTCCCACCCGCGCTTTGGCATCAATCCCGAACAATTCTTGCACCTTGTCCGCTCGAATTCTGTTCGAGTGGCATTGCTTATGGGCTCCCATCACTATCCCACAGGCGTGACCTATTCCGAGCAAACTATGCGCCGTGTTGTCGAAATCGCTCGCCAACACCAAGTGCTTATCCTCGAAAATGACATGTTCAGCGACCTGAACTACCGTGGCAGCAGACAGCCTTCGTTCAAACAACACGATCCTTCCGATATCGTGGTGCAATTCGGCAGTTTCATGGCCTCCCTCCCACCAGCGTATGGATTGGGTTGGATCATTGCGGGCACCCACACACGACGTTTGATGACCCACCAGTATACACATGGACTGAACAGCGGTGACGGTATTGTCCAGCGCGCGATCGCCACGTTTCTTGCGGTCCGCAGTCAGGACCGACATTTGAGGCGATTGCGCGGCACATTGGCCGCGAGGATGCAAAGGGGTCTTGAGTTAATCGCGCAACATTTCCCCAGTGAGTGTGTTGTATCGCCTCCGGCCGGCGGGTTTATGTGCTGGGTACGAGGACCGCTTAGCTTCGACGCTACCAGCGCTTTGCTTCAGGCGATCGAATCTGACTTCAGTTTTCTTCCAGGCCCTATCTTCTCGATTGAGGCATCCTTCCGCAACTTCGTAGCGCTAAACTTCTCATTCCCATGGACTGCTCAGAATGAAACTTATCTGGCGAAACTCGGCGAGATGATGCACAGGTCGGTCGGACGGTGATGACATCAGATTGAAGCGTTTGAGGCTGCGGTCTCGAGCATTCTGCGGTTGTTGAAGCGCTATGGCCACCCTTAAAGACGCGCCAAGGGCATGCTTGTTGGCGGTGCGTCGGCGTCGATCAGAAGCAGCACCTCGCACTGGGTAATGGTCGACCGCTCGTTCGCTATCCCGACAGCCATTCTGATGGCGTCGGCATAGGCCGGCCAAGTCGGGCGCTTCCATAGGGCCGGCCACGGGGCCCGTCCCGAATATCGTCGATCAGGACATCGATGCCGCAGTTCTGCGATGAGCCACGCGAGCGTAGCAGGCAACAACTGATTTCTGGGCGCCACCAACGAACTTGCGCTCTGCAAAATTGATCTGCCGGGAAAGCGTCTCTCCAGAATTTGGTGTCGTGATATTTGTAGCCGCGTTCGCTTTCAAGCAACACGCGGTCGCCGATGGCCTTGGCGAGGCGCCGACCCATACACCAGCGCGCAGCACCAACTTATCAGTAGCCGCCCTCCGCGTCGGTGAAAACTGAAAAACTCGCACGGCGTCGGCCGAAGCATGCCCTGCCCGACTTTGCAAAGACGCAACAAGTTTGAACGGCAGCCGCTGCAACAAATCTGCAAGAAAACTCGAAATAAAATTCGCAGAGTCTTAACGCCGCAAACTCGTTGACGATGGTAGCCTCGG
>NZ_RZRY01000986.1:0-1849 GCF_003998035.1 Mesorhizobium sp. M2A.F.Ca.ET.039.01.1.1
GCCTGGGCAAGGTCGATCCAGCTGATCTTGGCGCCCGTATAGGCCTCCCAAGGCTTCAGGAAGCCGCGGAACAGCACGTTGTGCAGGTTCTGGTTGTTGAGGCCCATGAAGGTGAGCTCGACACCGGCGAACTCGCCTTCCTTGACGTTGGCCTTGGTCGCTTCGAGGCAGAGCTCGCCGACCTTCTGGAAGTCGGCGTCGGTCGGCTGGCCTTTGCCGACGCCTGGAATCTGCAGGATCTTCGCCCGCAGGCTGTCATCGGCCGCGGCAGGCCGCGTCAGCGCGCCGAGCCCGGCGCCGGAGGCGGCGGCGATTGCGGCCATCGAGGCCGCGCCCTTCAGCACATCGCGGCGGCTGGCGCCGGCGCGCATCAGTTTTTCGTACAGGTCGACTCTCATCTACAGGTTCCTCCCAGAACAACAGCGATTGAATTGAAGTGCCAATCTCTCGGACGTGGAAACGTCTCTCGGTTCTCCTCGATCATACGGGGACGTGGGACCCCACCCTGCGTCGCCGAAGCTCCGATCTCAGGGTAACAGGCCTGCGTCGGATTGGCACTCGCCACTATTTCGCGTAATCGATTACCTTGTCAACAAGATTGGCTTTTTATCTATAAGGTACCGACTTGCCGTTGCCCTTGGCAATGGCTAGCTTCACCGCAAAACATCAAAAGATAAAGGGGAGACGATGGCTCAAGTCGCGATCAGCAGTGTGGCCAAGGCGTTCGGAACCGTCAAGGTCCTGCATGAGGTCAGCGTCGATATCGCTGACGGACAGTTCGTCGTGCTGGTCGGCCCTTCAGGATGCGGCAAGTCCACGCTGCTCAGGATGGTGGCCGGGCTGGAGACCGTTTCCGGCGGCACGATCTCGATCGGCGAGCGCGTCGTCAACAACCTGCCGCCGGCCAAGCGCGACATCGCCATGGTGTTCCAGAATTACGCGCTCTATCCGCACAAGACGGTGGAGCAGAACATGGCCTTCGCGCTGAAGCTGCGCGGCACGGATCCAGCTGTCGTCGCCGAACGTGTCAAGCGCGCCGCCGACATCCTCGACCTCGCGCCCTATCTCAAGCGCTATCCGCGCCAGCTTTCGGGCGGTCAGCGCCAGCGTGTCGCGATGGGCCGCGCCATCGTGCGCAATCCGCAAGTGTTCCTGTTCGACGAGCCGCTCTCCAACCTCGACGCCAAGCTGCGCGTGCAGATGCGCACCGAGATCAAGGAACTGCACCAGCGGCTGAAGACCACGACGATCTATGTCACCCACGACCAGATCGAGGCCATGACCATGGCCGACAAGATCGTCGTGATGCGCGACGGCCGCATCGAGCAGGTCGGCGCGCCGCTGGAACTGTTCGACCGTCCGGCGAACCTCTTCGTTGCCGGGTTCATCGGCTCGCCGGCGATGAACCTGCTCAAGGGCACCGTGAGGAAGGGCGAGAAACCGGTCGTCGACATTGCCGGCACAGCGTTTCCCATGCCCGCCAACAGTGCCGGCGAGGATGGTCAGACGGTCGTCTACGGCGTACGCCCGGAGCACCTGGAGATCCATCCCGACGGCGTCGAGGCCAAGATCTCGGTTGTCGAGCCGACCGGCTCGGAAACCCTGGTGTTCGTGCGCTTCGGCGAGGGCGAGATGGTGGCGCTGTTTCGCGAGCGCCACGACTTCAAGCCGGGCGATACGCTCAAGCTGAAGCCGCGTCTCGACCAGGTCCACCTCTTCGACGCCGAAACCGGCAAGCGACTTTAGATCTTTACGCAATTCCGGACGGAAAACCGCCTTTCCTGGAATTGCTCCAGACCGCACACAGACTTCCGGGAGGAAACCATGCTCAAAGGGATCAATCCGCTGC
>NZ_RZRY01000987.1:0-1839 GCF_003998035.1 Mesorhizobium sp. M2A.F.Ca.ET.039.01.1.1
CTCGGCAAAGGTGTAGCTGAACGCCCCCAGCACCGCCACGAAGATCTCCGCCTCGCGGATCTCACCGGTCTTGCGATCGACAATCGGAATCTTCTTGCCGGAATAATCCACGAAGACCTTGTCGCCGGCCGCATGCTCCTGGCGCATCGTCGGTGACAGCCGCTGCTCGAAACTGCGAAAGAGTTCGCAGAAGCGACTATAGCCGTAACCGTCGGGATGCGACCCACGATACTCCTCCCACAGGATGAGCAATGTGACGCCGGGCTTTTTGAGCTCGACCGCAAGATCGGCCCAGTTCGGTTCCGTGCGTCGCCGCGTGCCCTGTTTGACGCCGTTGCGACTGAAGAGTTTGTTCTCGAGCGCATCGTCGGTCAGCTCGCCCGGCAAGGGCCAGCTCAATCCAACCGCGGCTGCACGCTGCAAATTATCCTGCACCGTACTGCGCGCTATCCCCAATACGATCGCAATCTCGCGGGAGCTCGTCCCGCTTCCGGCAAGCCGCAGCATTTGTCTCAATTGTCTCATGGTCAGCCTTCTCTTTGCCGGCATCAAAATGTCCCCGTTCATGGCGAGGTGATTGATGCCAAAGTTGCTGACCCAGGAGGTAATGTTCAGTGCCGAAAACTGGCCGGCTTTTGATTGGAATGGTGGCCGGCTTCAAATCGGAACGGTGGCCGGTCTTTGATCGGAATGGCGGCCGGCTTCACGTCGGAATCCGCAGTCAGGCGTTAGTCAGCGCGCCGGCGGCGATTACTGCGGGCTATCATAGCGGGTGACGTAGTGGAGTTCGCGAAGAGCGGGGATGACGAGGGCGATGTCCTTGTATGCCTCGTGCTCGATGAAGTGCGCGGTCTCGGGCCCCGGCCTGGGTTTGCCGAGGACAGGCCTCCCCTTTTTGTCGACGCAGTAGATCAGGATCGGCAGCAGCAGCCCGTGGTTGGGGTTCTTGAGGTCGAGGAGCCGTTTCCAGCGTTTGATGTTGAGATTCATGGCCGCGTAGAACCCCTGGCACCACGGTCGCGGGTCGATGCCGCCGCTGGGCTTGGTGGCGAAGCGGGGCGCATAATCCTGCGGTCTGTCGAACAGCGTCTCGTTGATCCGGTTGTGGATCCTGGCGAGGCTGGCAAACACGGCGTGATCGGTTGCAGAGCCTTTGGCCAGGACGTCGCGCGGCAGTCCCATGAGCGGGCACATCCAGTCTTGCGGGTCCGCGAACCGCGGACCGGTGACCGATGCCGTTACGAAGCCATCCAGCGCCGACATGGTCCGCACCAGTGGGCGGGGGTTGGTCTTGGCGGCCATCCAGGCCTCGAGCGCCTCGTCCGACAGCGCCATGTCATCGAGCGCGCTCATGCCGCCAAGGGGAGCGGCATCTCGTGGCGGCGCACCCAGTTCCATGGCATCAGCTCGTCCCAGCGCGAGGCTGGCCAGTCGTTCTGGATGCGCTCGATGACATCGGCCATATAGGCTTCGGCATCGACGCCGCAGAGCTTGCAGGTCTCGATGATGCTGAGCACGACCGCTGACCGCTCGGCCGCGGCGAAATTGCCCGAGAAAAGCCAATTGCGCCGGCCGACGGTAAATCCACGAATGGCGCGCTCCGCGATCAGGTTGTCGGGCTCGAGCTGGCCATCGTAGAGGAAGCGATTGAACGCGCGCCATCGCTTGGTGCCATAGGCGAAGGCCTTGGCGATATCGGCGTGGCGCGACAAACCGTTGGCCTGGCGCATGAGCTGTCGTCGCAGCGCCCGGACCAGTGGTCGGGTCCGCCTTCGTCGTGTGGCCAATCGCTCGGCGGGCGGGAGCCCCCGTATCTCTTCCTCGATCCGGTAGATCGCC
>NZ_RZRY01000988.1:0-1838 GCF_003998035.1 Mesorhizobium sp. M2A.F.Ca.ET.039.01.1.1
GCCTTTGCATCGTCCTTGGCTGCGGTCATCCTTTGTACATTGGCGCTCGACCGCCAGGATGGGCGCATATGACTGGATCTCGTCCATGCGGAGTTCAGACACGAAGTCGTCGTAGGCGACCACCTTGACTTTAGCGACGTTGGCGAGCCCGGTTTTCGCCCATATGTCCTTGAGCAGGGGCCCCCGATAGACGATCTTCTCGTCCTCTTTCGTCCAGGGCGTGCGCGTATCGTAGGTCTGTTGCGGAAACTCGGTCTTCAACTGCTCGACGGTAAGGGTTTGGATGGCCTTGCCCGATGCATCTTCGAGCGTGAGTGTGTCGGGATCCGCGAAGGCGCCCTTGCCGGCGGTTGGCCCGGCAACAGCCATGGCGATTGCGAAGGCAAGACAAGAAGCAAGAGTATCACGCCGCATCTGGTTCAACCTCTTCATATTCACGTGGGCCGTCGTCCTTGGCGAAAAGCACGCACGGTCCGCGGGACCCGCGGGGATCATAAGCGTAGCCTTTTAGCGCCAATGCCTGGGTGATATCGCGGATTCCGTCCAGGCCATACAAGTGATCATGCAGCTCTAGGTAGACTCGCTCGATGCCTGGGAGCTTGGCGTGCTGCAAGAGTTCCCTTTCGGCGCCTTCTATGTCCATAACAAGGACGTTGGCCCCGTGCTGGACAATGAAGTCGTCGATGTTGGTGGAGACGATCCTCATTTCGCGCTCGTACGGCCCCTGATCTTTGTCCATCGAGGACATCCAGAGGTCCTTGCGGAGATAGAAGGTGAATGGGCGTGGCGGACCGGCTGCAAGAATCCCTTTCAATAGGACCACGTTGTCCAGATCGTTGGCGTCGACGACGCGCTGGGCAAGGGCAACCGACGCCGGATTTGCTTCGAAGGCCCACACCTGAACGTCCGGGATCTGAGCGATAAGCGAGGTGATGATGCCGATGCCTGAGCCGAGTTCCAGAACGCGATCACCGGGCTTCACGGCCTTCGATATCCACTTGGCTTCCTTGGCTTCATAGGTTTCGTTGTCGAGGGCCTGCCAGATGACAGGCGAGACGTCGTCAGGGCGCAGGGGCACCTTGACCCCATGGACGGTCATCAATGACATCTGATTAAAGACCCTGCGGTAGCCTGTGTCCGTTCTTCATCAATTTTGCCCGCGCCTGTTTGTAATATTTTTCCGCCGAGCTGGGATCAATGCCGAGGCGACCTGCCATTACCTGGTAAAACTGGGTACGCGTCATGCTTGGCTCCCGACGGGTCATCATGTCGATAATTTCCTGTTCTCTGGGTGTCAGGACGGAGTAGCGAACGTCGGGCATGGTCATCGCCACACGCGAAAGCCGAACTGCAAATCCGTTGGTGGAAATGTCGTCGAGCACGTCACTAAACACGCCGGGCTCCAGCCCGGTCTTTCCGAGATAGCCGGCCGCGCCGATTTGGCGGAAAATTTCGGCCTCAGAATCTTTGTCTGAGCCTGTTACGACGATGTGGATCGCGCTTGGCGAGGCTTCGATGATTGTGCCGACAACGGCCACGCGATCAGCGTCCAGCGTCGGGTCGAAGCCGGGAAGTCCCGGATCAATGACGACCAGATCGAACTCAGCGCTCCCAAGCTCGCGCGCAGCGATTTCCAACGTCTCGGCGCCAAGGACGACACAATTTCCGAGACTCGCCCGAATCTGGTCCATAAGCGCCAGCCGCATCAGATTCTGATCTTCGACAACGAGCGCACGAAACACTGGCAGCAGGTCCTCACCGATCGATTGGCAGGCAGGTTTTCATCTTTCGCGACGGAAAAATAGGGATGCCATCATCCCTTTTTTCTCCCGCGGGAC
>NZ_RZRY01000989.1:0-1836 GCF_003998035.1 Mesorhizobium sp. M2A.F.Ca.ET.039.01.1.1
GGCCATGGGCTCTCGCCCCCCTCCTTTTGCCACACGAGGCGCGCCAGCTCACGTGTTGTTGTTGGTGTGCGCCACGGCATTCGCTTCATCTTGTCAACCAGCCGCTCCAGCGATCCCGCGCGCTCCAGCTCCGTGAAGAAATGATGCGGCGTGACGCTACCGAGCCGGTGCAGCTCGGCCAGCTTCCACACATACGGATAGTCGACCATGAAATCGGATCGAGGCGAGGCCTTGGACAGTTCAGCCTCGGTCACGATGCCGCCGCCCACGTGCCGATCGGCCCTCTCGATGATTTGCCGCACCCTCGTTATCGACAAGCCATGTTCCTGCGCCAGGTCGGCGAAGCGCTTGCCTTTCAGAAAGCCTTCGACCAGGGCGACGTTCCTATCGACGGTCGGGCTAAATCCCCAACAGGCACGCAGTTTTTCCAGCATCATTGCGTTCGTTCATCCGGTTTGTTCACGCCCCCCGCAAACCCTAGCCGGCCAAATCGGCGCTTGGAAGCCCCATCAGGCTCACCTCATGGCCCGCTGCGAAGATGCGGGCGATCACCATGATCGTTGTCGACCGCCGACCTCGCGAATGTCGGCTTCGACCCTAGCGTCATGAGGCGCGGGGGGCTGGCGTTTCCGCAAGTCACGTTGCGAGCCGGTTCGGCGGCATTGATCCGTCGGATGGCGTCGGCAGTCCGCGAGGAACGCATGGCAAGGACCTTGCGACGTCGGTCGCTTATTGCGCCTTCGAAGCGTTTGGCAACCCTGACGATCCGGAATATCGATTCTGGGTCGATCTTTTTCTGAAACTTTCAAAAAAGAATCATGTCGGGTGGGCTTAGCCTATGGACGACCCTGTCGGACTTACGCGTATGACATTCAGATTCTCCTGACCGGCGACGTCACCGGCACTGCAAAACGTCGGACCTTATTCTTGGGCGTGAAGGTTGCCTGACAGGAGTCCATTGAAGTACGTTGCGCAACCCTCGTGGGGGCGCCTGCAGGGCAGGATGCCCCGAGATGGTAAGGTGATTTTGGCAGTGACGGAACTCGCTGGCGATGTTGAGGCCAATCTATCCGCATCGCACCAACTGATCGCCGATTATGGACATCCCACGGCGGCGCTGCAATCGTCCTAGCATCGAAGCACACCTTCGCGGGCGCGGCTGACCTGGACAACGAGTGGCCTCTCAAATCTGCTCAAGCCGGCCGTCTCATCCCCTGTAGATCCGGCGGCGACAGGCCTCGCCCGCGCTTATTTCCTCAGGCGAAAGGTTCGCCTGCATTCCCGCCGATGTCGTATCAGCTATGTTTCGAGTATCCGGTACCGTCGGTGAACTGCCGGATGAATATCATGCCAAATGGGCTTCAGGCGGACTATCCCAGGGTGGTGACCAAGCCTGAGTCAACTCACACTGTTTCATTAATCCCGGATATGCATGTTACAGTAACCCGGCCTGCTCGGCCTCACGGCGCAGATTCTGGCGCGGGCGCGGGCCGATCTGCTGGATCACCAGCCCGGCCGCGAGCGAGCCGAGGTCGCCGCAATCCTTAAGGCTGCGTCCGGTCGTGTAGCCGTAAAGGAAGCCGGCGGCATAGAGATCGCCGGCGCCGGTCGTGTCGACCAGCTCCTTGATCTTCGTCGCCTCAATGATGACGGTCTCGTCGCCGCGCACGATGACGGAGCCTTTCTCGGAACGGGTGACGGCGGCTATTCTGCAATCCTTGCGGATGGCGGCGAGCGCCTCCTCGAAGGAAGCGGTCTGGTAGAGCGACTTGATCTCATGGCTGTTGGCAAAGACGATGTCGACGGTGCCGGAGCGCATCAGCTCGAGGAACTCAT
>NZ_RZRY01000098.1:0-14113 GCF_003998035.1 Mesorhizobium sp. M2A.F.Ca.ET.039.01.1.1
GTCTACGGCTTCCGTCCCTCGCAGGGGCTCGTGCCCGCCGGCCCCGACATCGACGTCTTCCATTCGCAGATGGGCGTCGAGGGACCGATGGGCCGCAGCGTGCGCGACATCGCACTGCTGCTCGACGAACAGGCGGGCTACCATCCGCAGGCACCCTTGTCCTATGCCAAGGAGGGCTCGTTCCTCGGCGGCTTGGGGACGAAAGCCTCCGGCGGCCGCGTCGCCTGGCTGGGCGATCTCGGCGGCCATCTGCCGACGGAACCGGGCGTGCTCGACCTCTGCGAGACCGCGCTTGCCCGCTTTGCGGACGCGTCGTTCCCCAGCGAAGCGCTGGTGCCGGATGTCGATTTCGAGGCGTTGTGGCAGGCTTTCGTCACCTTGCGCCAGGCAAGCAGCGGCTGCGGGTTGAAAGCGCATTACGATGACCCGGAAAAGCGCAGGCTTCTGAAGCCTGAGGCCGTCTGGGAAGTGGAACAGGCGATGCGCCTTACCGCGCCGCAGATCCATGCCGCCAGCGTCTGGCGCACCGAGTGGCATCGCACGCTGCTGTCGCTGTTCGAGCGCTTCGACCTCATCGCTCTGCCGACCGCGCAGGTCTTCCCGTTCGGCGTAACCACCCACTGGCCGCGCGAGGTCGCGGGGCGGAGCATGGACAGCTATCACCGGTGGATGCAGGTCTCCGCCTTTGCCACGCTGGGCGGCTGCCCGGCGCTCAACGTGCCGGCCGGCTTCGACGCAAAAGGCCGGCCGATGGGCATGCAATTGATCGGCCGCCCGCGCGGCGACCTCGCCGTGCTCAAGGCCGGCGCCGCCTACGAGGCGACGCTGCCCTGGCCGGTGGGGGCCGCGTGACGGGCCGCCCTGCCCGGCCAGCTTGCGCCAGCACCAATCCCGTGCATTGATCGCGCTCCGCCCAAGTCGGCGCCGTCCTGTTCGAGGGAAATCATGTCGCTGGAACTCTACGCCACCTATGTCGTCGCCTGCATCGTCATCATCCTGGTACCGGGCCCGACCGTCACGCTGATCATCGCCAACAGCATCCGCCACGGCTCGCGCGCCGGCTTGGCCAACGTCGCCGGCACGCAGGCCGGGCTCGCCATCATGATCGCAATCGTCGGCATCGGCCTCAACACACTGATCGCCGGCATGGGCCACTGGTTCGAATGGGTGCGGCTGATCGGCGCCGCCTACCTGATCTGGATGGGCATCCAGATGTTTCGCGCAAAAGGCGCGCTGAACCCGGACGGGTCGGCGAAGAAGCCGCGCGGCGGCTTCTTCCTGCAGGGTTTTCTGGTGGCGATCAGCAATCCGAAGACCTTGGTGTTCTTCGGCGCCTTCTTCCCGCAGTTCATCGCGCCGCAGGGCAATTACACGCTGCAGATCGTGGTCATGGGCCTGACGGCGATGATCTTCGCCGCCATGTCGGACTCGACCTACGCCCTTGCCGCCGGCCGCGCCGGCCGGCTGCTGTCGGCCAGCCGCGTCAGGCTGATGTCACGCATCAGCGGCAGTTTTCTCGTCGGCGGCGGGCTCTGGCTGGCGTTTACGAAAGCGAAGTGAGCAGTCTTCCTCGCCCCGTTCACGGGGAGAGGGTGGTCGCGAAGCGACCGGGTGATGGGCAGCGCCGGGGTTGCAGGCAAAACACCAACATTCGCGCCGCCCCTCATCCGCCTGCCGGCACCTTCTCCCCGTAGACGGGGAGAAGGAAGCTTTCAGAGCCGCCCCAGCCGCTCCACCAACAGCGCGAAGAAGCCGTCATGGTCGATGTCGCGCATCACGGTGGCGTTCTTTTCCCGCTTGGTGACGCCCCACCAGTCGATCACCGTCATGCCCATGGTGAGCTCCGACGCGGTCTCCACGCTGACATTGCAGCGGCGACCCTTGAACAGTTCCGGCTTCAGGAGATAGGCGATCACGCACGGATCGTGCAGTGGCCCGCCATCGGTGCCGTATTTCTCCTCGTCATAGCGTTCGAAAAACTCCAGCATCTCGGCGGTCGCGGTGCCGACCTTGGTGCCGAGCTGGCGGAAAGCCTGTATGCGCTTTGACGAGGTCAGCGCCTTGTGGGTGACGTCGAGCGGCATCATCACGATCGGGATGCCCGATTTGAACACCAGATCGGCGGCCTGCGGGTCGACATAGATGTTGAATTCGGCGGCCGGGGTGACATTGCCGCCCTCGAAGAAGCCGCCGCCCATCAGGACGATTTCCTTGATGCGGGGCGCGATCCTGGGCTCGCGGATCAGCGCCAGCGCTATGTTGGTGAGCGGTCCGAGCGGGCACAGCGTGATCGTGCCGCTTTCTTCGCGCATTAGCGTCTCGACGATGAAATCGACCGCGTATTGTTCCTGCAACGGCATGGTCGGCTCGGGCAGCTGCGGGCCGTTCAAGCCGGTCTTGCCATGCACTTCCTCGGCGGTGACCAACTCGCGCGTCAGCGGCCGGATGGCGCCAGCATAGACCTTCATGTCTGGCCTGCCGGCCAGCTCGCAGATCTTGCGGGCGTTGTTCTGGGTCAGCTTCAGCGGCACGTTGCCGGCAACCGCGGTGATGCCGACGATCTCCAGCTCGGAACTGCCGAGCGCCAGCAATATGGCGACGGCATCGTCCTGGCCGGGATCCGTGTCAATGATGATCTTTCTGGACTGGGGCATTTCAATTCCTTTTTGGGGAGTCTTTTTGGGCGGGGTTTAATGGCTTGAACTTGATCGCGCGGCGGACCATATCAAGACCATCGGGAAAAATGCCATCCGGGTTTTTCCAGTTTGTGTCGCTCTTCAGAGGACAGTGTAACAATGAGTCGAATGACGCCCTTCTCCAGCCCGCTTCTTTTGGGTTTCGATGCCATGGAAAAGACGCTGGAGCGTCTGGCGAAGACCGGCGACAGCTATCCGCCGTACAACATCGAGCGCCTCAGCGCCGCTGACGGCAAGGCCGAAAGGCTGCGCATCACACTGGCCGTTGCCGGTTTCGCCGAAAGCGACCTCGATGTCACCACGGAGGAAAACCAGCTGATCGTGCGCGGTCGCCAGACCGACGACACCGAGCGCGAATTCCTGCACCGCGGCATCGCCGCGCGCCAGTTCCAGCGCTGTTTCGTGCTGGCCGACGGCATGCGGGTGATAGCGGCCGAGTTGAAGAACGGCCTGCTGTCGATCGATCTCGATCGGCCGGAGGCCGAGCGGCTGGTACGGAAAATAAACATATCGGTGAAAGACTGACCTTCGCCGATGGCTCTATGCGAGGCGGCCAATCCTGGCGTCCTCGCGCCAAGGAGGCTTGAAATGACCAGAACTGACGAAATGATCACCATGACCAGCGGCGAACTCGCCCATCTCGGCGAAGGCTCTGTCGCTTATCTGCGGAAAGTGTCGAGCGACGACCTGCGCGGCCGCTTCCCGGGCCTCGGCGAAATCGCGCCCGGCCTGGAGCTGTGGGCTTTGTTTGCCGCCAACGGCCAGCCGATCCTGCTTTCCGATGCCCGTGACCGGGCGCTGGCGGGTGCGTTGGAGAACGATCTGACCACTGTCGCCATCCACTAGAGCAATTCCAGGAAAAGTGTGAGCGGTTTTCCGTCCGGAATCGCGTAAAAACAAAGGGATAGAGCGGTTCGCCGTTTCCGTGAAACGGTGAAACGCTCTAAGGCGATTGCTGGCAGTTCGAAAATGGAAAGGGCCGCTCCCGGCGGCCCCTCTAGGGTTTCTTCTCAAAACTAGAGTTCTATCCCAAAACTTCAGGCTGCGTGCGAGGCCTGCGTGTCGGACAGCAGGGCGTGGATCGCCACCGCGTCGCGCGTACCCCTGATCTTGGCCACTGTGTCGGCATCGCGCAGCACGCGCGCGATGCGCGACAGCGCCTTGAGATGGTCGGCGCCTGCGCCTTCGGGCGCCAGCAGCAGAAAGACGAGGTCGACCGGCTGGTCGTCCAATGCCTCGAAATCGACGGGCGTTTCCAGCCGCGCGAAGACACCGGCGATCCGCTTCACGCCGGCGAGCTTGCCGTGCGGAATGGCGATGCCGTTGCCGACGCCGGTCGATCCCAGCCGTTCGCGCTGCAGGATGGTGTCGAACACCTCCCGCTCCGGAATTCCCGAAATCGCCGCCGCCCTCTCCGACAGCAATTGCAGAAGCTGCTTTTTGGAATTCGCCTTCAACGCCGGCATGATCGCCGGGACGCTGATGAGATCGCTGAGATCCATGCTTGAAAAATCCCTTGCTCGCCTGCCGTGCCAGTCGTCGCCCCCTCGCGCGGCCGGCTTTTTATGCTTGTGCGACTTTGGTCGTCGACGGATCGATCCAGCCGATATTGCCATCCGGCCGGCGGTAGACGATGTTGAGATGGTCGGTCCCGGCGTTGCGGAACAGGAATACCGGGCTGTCGCTGTTGTCGAGCTCGATGACGGCAGACGCCACCGACATGGTCCGCAGCGTCATGCTTGATTCGGCGACGATGGCCGGAGCGAAGTCCTCCGGAATGTCTTCCTCATCATCTGTGAGGGGAGCCATCACCGTATAGGCGATGTCGGTCGGCTCTTCGCCATTGCCGTTGCCGGTGTTGCGCGATTTCAGCCGGCGCTTGTAGCGGCGCAGCCGTGTTTCCAGGCGATCGGCGGCCGCCTCGAAGGCAAGCGTCGGGTCCTGGGCGTCGCCGGTCGCCTGCAAGGAAGCGCCGGAATCGAGCCGGATCATGCAGTCGGCGGAGAAACGCGACCCCGATTTGATGACCGTGACATGTCCTGAAAAACCCCGATCGAAATATTTCTCGATCGCCTCGCCGACCCGGTCGTTGATGCGCGTGCGGAACGCATCGCCGATGTCCATGTGTTTTCCCGAAATGCGTAGATTCATCTGAAAACTGACCTTCCTTGCCCAGGCTTCAAACTGGTCCCGAGTTTATACCCGTGGTGCGCGCGCACAAGCTTCGCAGCGGCATGCGCGCCGATTTTAGACCCGAACTTTCCGGTTGATCACAAGTCGCCTTCTTGGCCGTCCATGGCCTTGTCTGACGGACCCATTTGCAAGCGGGCATTACGCCCTGCTCATGCGGGCGGGCTTCTAGACACTTCATTGCGGCTTGTCAATCAAGCTTGGGGATTGCGGGAAATCATCGGGATTCGGGTCGGGCCGGCATCGCCCGAATACAGGCGGGCCTAGCGGCCGGCGTTCGCGAGCGCCCGCTTCTCCCGCCGCCTTTGCACAGACGATGGGATATTCATGCCTTCGCGGTATTTCGCGACGGTGCGGCGCGCGATATCGACACCAATTTCCTTGAGCATGTCGACGATGGCGTCGTCGGAAAGCACGTCGGCGGGCTTTTCCTCGTCGATCATCTGCTTGATGCGGTCGCGCACGGCCTCGGAAGAGTGCGCTTCGCCGCCTTCGGCCGAGGCGATCGACGCCGTGAAGAAATAGCGCAGCTCGAAAACCCCGCGCGGCGTCAGCATGTATTTGTTGGCGGTGACGCGGCTGACGGTCGATTCATGCATGCCGATGGCATCGGCCACCGTGCGCAGGTTGAGCGGCTTGAGGTGGCGCACGCCATGGACGAGAAAGGCGTCCTGCTGCCGCACGATTTCCGACGCCACCTTGAGAATAGTCTTGGCCCGCTGGTCGAGGCTGCGCGTCAGCCAGTTGGCGTTCTGCAGGCATTCGGCGAGAAAATCCTTTTCCGCCTGGTCCTTGGCGTGGCTCGAGACACGGGCGAAGTAGACATTGTCCACCAGCACGCGCGGCAGCGTGTCGGCATTGAGCTCAACTGCCCAGCTGCCGTCATTGGCCGCGCGGACCTCGACATCGGCGACGATTGCGTCGCTTGCGCCGCCCGAAAACGCCAGGCCGGGGCGCGGATCGAGAGCGCGGATCTCGGCAAGCATGTCGAGGAGGTCCTCCTCGTCGACGCCGCAGATGCGTTTCAGCGTCTGGAAATCGCGCCGCGCCAGAAGCTCGAGGTTGGCGACCAGCGCTTTCATTGCCGGATCGAGCCTGTCGCGCGCCTGAAGCTGCAGCGACAGGCACTCGGCAAGGTCGCGCGCGAAGAGCCCTGCCGGCTCGAAGCTCTGGCAGGCGCCAAGCACACGCGCCACCGCCGCTTCATCCGTGCCGAGCCGGACCGCGATCTCCATCAGGTCGGTGCGCAGATAACCGGCCTCGTCGAGCCCATCGGCAAGCTCGCCCGCGATGAGACGTTCGCCGGGGCTTAGCGAAGCAAGTGCGATCTGCTCGCCGACATGTTCGCGCAATGTGACTGCGGCCGCGGCCATGTCGCCGACGTCGAATCCCTCGGATGAGGCTGTGCCGGCGCTGCCCGCTGCAGACTTCCACTGAGCCGTGAGATCCGGCCCCAGCCGCTCGCTGGTGCCGGGATCGTCGGGAAACAGGTTTTCCAGGGAAGAGTCGAGCTTTTGCGAGATCGCTTCCGCGCTCCACTCCGTCTCGCCCTCGAACCAGTCGCCGGCGCTATCCAGCTCCGGCGCGGCCTCGCTTTTCTGGGCCTGGTCGCTGGCGGCGTCGTCCTGCGGTTCGGCGCGCTCCAGGAGAGGGTTGCGCTCGATCTCCTCGTCGATGAAGCGTTCGAGCTCGACATGGGTAAGCTGCAGCAGCCGGATCGACTGCATCAGCTGCGGCGTCATCACCAGCGACTGGGATTGTCTGAGCTGCAGTTTGGCTGCCAGCGCCATGGTGGGATTCAAACGCCTCGTCTACGCGTCGCACTCTTGCATTCCAGTCGGGCATAGAAACTGGCCCGGCTTTTGCTTGTCAAGGAAAACGCTAGCAGGATCGGCTTACCGGAGCGTTATTGGGCCGAAAAATCGCAACAAACCAGTCGAATTTCGCTCAAATTCACTCTGAAGAAAGGTATTTTACGCTCAGAGCGTAAAACCCTCGCCGAGATAGAGACGCCGCACATCGGCGTTGGCGACTATTTCGTCGGCCCGGCCATGCGTCAGCACCTGGCCGGCATGGATGATATAGGCGCGATCGATCAGGCCGAGCGTCTCGCGCACATTGTGGTCGGTGATCAAGACGCCGATACCGCGCGCCGTGAGATGACGGACGAGCTGCTGAATGTCGGCGACGGCAATCGGGTCGATGCCAGCAAAGGGCTCGTCGAGCAGCATATAGGCAGGCCGCGTCGCCAGCGCCCGCGCAATTTCAAGGCGACGCCGTTCGCCGCCCGACAGCGACATCGAGGGCGCCTTGCGCAGATGGCTGATGTGGAATTCCTCGAGCAGCTCGTCGAGGTTGCGTTCGCGCACCTTGCGATCCTTTTCGACCACTTCCAGCACGGCGCGGATATTCTGTTCGACGTTCAGGCCGCGGAAGATCGACGCTTCCTGTGGCAGGTAGCCGATACCAAGGCGGGCGCGCCGGTACATCGGCATCGACGTGACATCGAAGCCGTCGATCTCGATCGAGCCCTCATCGACGGGAACAAGGCCGGTGACCATGTAGAAACACGTGGTCTTGCCGGCGCCGTTGGGGCCAAGCAGGCCGACGGCCTCGCCGGCGCGCACGCCGAGCGTCACCCCACTCACCACCTTACGGCCCTTGTAGCTTTTGGTCAGGCCTTTGGCGATCAGGGTGCCCTTGAACTTCGCCTTGTCGGTGCCGACCGTCGCCGGGGCAGCCGGCTTTGCGGCCGCCCGTCCCGGAAGACGGGCAAGCAGCGAGGATACGCCGGCCATTAGTTGCCCGACGCTCCCTGCTGCTGCGCGCCCTGCTTCTGGGGCGTGAACGACATCATCACGCGGCCGCCGCAGCCGTCGACATTGGCGAGGCCGCTCTTCATCTGCACGGTGAGCTTGCAGCCCTTGAGCACATTGTCGCCTTGCGAAAGCACCACTTCCTTGCCCTTGAGCACCAGCACCTGCGTCTTCATGTCGAACGTGCCGCTGTCGCCGGTGGCGACCTGGTCGTTCGATTTGACGTAGACCTTGTTCTCGACCTCCAGGTGATCGATATTGGCGGCGCCCGTCATTGCCGACGCGCCGGCAGCCGCGCTTTTGTCAGCCTTGGGGTCCTTGACATAGTAGACCGTCATCTTGCCGGCCTTTAGCAGGGTCGGCCCCTGATTGACGGTCACATTGCCGCTGAATATGGCCATGCTCTCGGCTTGGCGGACCTCAAGCTTGTCGCTTTCGATCTGGATCGGCTGGTCGCCGGATAGCTTGAGCCCGGACATCTGGCTGGTCGCGCTCGACTGCGCGAAGGAATGCGCCGTCCCCAGAAACAGCAATGCGGAGGCTGCGCCCAGAGCCCACGCGGATTTACTGCGACGCATTCTGTTCTCCACTGTTTACCCCTGCCGCCTTCAGCGCAGTCGGATCGATGTTGACGCGAACCCGGTTCTCGAAGACCACGAGCCTGCCATTATCCTCGACCGACATCGAGTCCGCCGTGATGCGCGACCCGCCGCGGCTGACGTCGACCGGATTGCTCGTCTTCATAGAGCCTTTACCCATGTCTAGGAAGATCGATTTGAATTTCGCCGCAAGGCCGTCCGTAGTCGTCACGCTGACGTCGCTGGTGAGGTCCATCGTATTGGCGTCGCGATTGTAGATACCGTGCTCGGCATCGACCGACACGATATTGTCGGTGGCGACGGGCAGTTTGGCGTTGATGCCTTCGAGGTCGATCACGGCCTGCTGGCCGACATCCTGCGTCGCCCTGGTCGCGGTCAGCGAATAGGGCAGCTTCTGCTTGGTGAAGCCGTTGAGCTTCGGATTGGCCATCACCAGCTTGCCGTTCGAAAACGCCGTGCCGTCGGCCTGCACGGAAATGGAGACTGGCGCTTTGAGGTAGGAATAGACTGGAAAGGCGATCGCAATCGCGGCCGCGAGCAGCGGCACCGCGAATTTCAGCACGCGCACGCGGCGCGAGTGCCGTTGCGCGCGGTTGAACGCCTCGCCGCGCGTGCCCTCTTGGATCGCGGGAGCCGGTGCCGCAGCGGCATCGCTCGTTTCGTCAGATCGCGCCAACATGACTTTTCTAATGGACCTTTGTCCGCCCAAACATCGCCTATAGGTGGTATGCCGGCACCTACACGCAAGCACAAGGGGACGAAAACTGCAAAAATGTGACGGCTGCCGCCCACAAAATCGGGAGGAATTCGGGGAGACGACCCGCACTTCATAGCAGATACAGAAGGGGACTGGGTTAATTTTTCGTGAGGTCGCCATCAACGCCGAGCTCGAAGCCGGCGTTCAGGAAACGGTAGCCGTGTGCCGAGGCTTGCTTTAAAAGCTTGCTTTCCCGCCGACCCATGAGGCTGACGATGGCAATGAGAGCCGACGACCTGATCGACCGCCGCCGCTTGCGCCGCAAGCTGACTTTCTGGCGCGTGGCTGCGTTTGTGGTTCTGGCGGCAGCGGTGATCGCCTTCTCGGCATGGGTCTATGACGACAATTTCACCGGCCAGGCGATCCCCCATATCGCCAAGGTGAAGATCGAAGGCACCATCACCGAGGACGAGGAACTGCTCAAAAGGCTGGAAGCGATCCGCAAGTCTGCGGAGGTGAAGGGCGTCATCCTGTCGATCGATTCGCCCGGAGGCACCACGGTCGGCGGCGAGTCGACATTCGAAGCCGTGCGCAAGCTTGCCGGCGACAAGCCCGTAGTGGCCGAGGTCGGCACGCTGGCGGCATCGGCCGGCTATATGATCGCAAGTGCTGCCGACCATATCGTTGCCCGCAAGACCTCGATCGTCGGCTCGATCGGCGTGCTGATCCAATATCCTGACGTCAGCGGTCTCATGGACAAGCTCGGCATCAAGCTGGAGGAAGTGAAATCCTCGCCGCTCAAGGCTTCGCCCTCGCCCTTCAAGCCGACCAATGACGATGAGCGCGCCATGGTGCGCAAGCTGATCCTCGACAGTTACGACTGGTTCGTCGGCATCGTCGCGGACCGCCGCAAGATGACGCATGAGCAGGCGCTGGCGCTGGCCGACGGTTCGATCTTCACCGGCCGCCAGGCCTTGGCCAATCATCTGGTCGACGCCGTCGGCGGCGAGCAGGAGGCGATCGACTGGCTGGCGACGAAGGGCGTGGATGCCAAGCTCAAGGTCGTCGAGTGGAAGGACAAGGACAGGCGTGGCGGCTTCCTGTTCTCGCAGTCGATGGCAAAACTAGCCGCCAAGGCGCTTGGCCTGCCGGATGCCGGCGGCGATATCATTCACGAGCTCGGCGCCGACCGCTTGTTTCTTGACGGTCTCGTTTCGGTCTGGCACCCTTGACATGCCGTTGGCGCGAGCCAAAAAAGCAATAAAAATCATCCTGATAATCGTCTGCAGTGGTTTCACGGGGAACGTTCCATGATCAAATCCGAGCTTGTGCAGATCATTGCTGCACGCAACCCGCACCTTTTCCTGCGCGACGTCGAAAACATCGTCGGTGCGATCTTTGACGAAATCACCGACGCGCTTGCCGAGGGCAACCGGGTCGAGTTGCGCGGTTTCGGCGCCTTTTCGGTGAAAAACCGTCCCGCCCGCACCGGCCGCAACCCGCGCACCGGCGAGTCGGTCGAGGTCGAGGAAAAGTGGGTGCCGTTCTTCAAGACCGGCAAGGAGTTGCGCGAAAGGCTGAACGGCGGCAAATAGGCGCCGCGCCGGCGGGTCGAGACGGCATCTTGGCGCTTAAAGCATGTCTCCCGAAAGGGAAGGCCGGTTTCGGGACAAAGACATGCGCGCTTAGGAAGCTTCTCTATACGGAGATCTGATGTTCAATCGCTTCATCCTCGTCGTGGTCTTCGTGCCGCTGGCCATCATCCTGATCGCGCTCGCCGTCGCCAATCGCGGCGCCGTCGCCTTCACGCTCGATCCGTTCCATCCCGGCAATCCCGCGCTGACGCTGAACCTGCCGCTTTTCATTTTCCTGTTCCTGGCCCTGGCCGTCGGCATGGTCGTCGGCAGCATGGCGACCTGGGTGAAGCAGGGCCGCTACCGCAAGCTCGCGCGCCAGCGCGGCCTGGAGGCTGAAAACCTGCGCCAGGCGGTGAGCCGCGCGCCGGCCGCGCCGAATGGACCGGCGTTGCCCAAGCCGACCAACTAAAGCAATCCGGAGCCTTCGATGCTGACCATTTCGGCCGCCGAGGTCGACCGCGCGCTGACCTTTCCCGGCCTGGTCGAGACATTGCGCGCCGCCTTTCGCGAGGGCGCCGTGCAGCCGGTTCGTCACCATCATGGCGTGGAGCGGCCGGAGGGCGCGGCCTCGACCCTGCTTTTGATGCCGGCCTGGACCGACTTCAACGCCGCAGGCACCTCGGCGGGAGGTCATATAGGCGTCAAGATTGTCACCGTGTCGCCGGACAACAACGCAAAAGGCAAGCCGGCGGTGATGGGCCTCTATCTTTTGCTCGACGGCGTCACCGGCGAGCCGCAGGCGATGATCGACGGGCAGCGGCTGACGCAGTGGCGCACGACCTGCGCCTCCGCGCTCGCCGCTTCCTATCTGGCCCGCAAGGACGCCTCGCGGCTTCTGGTGATCGGCGCCGGCGCGCTGTCGCCATTCCTTGCCAAGGCGCATTCGGCGGTCAGGCCGATCACCTCCATCCGCATCTGGAACCGCACGCCGGCCAATGCCGAAAAGGTGGCGGCCGCCTTGCGCGCCGAAGGCTTTCCGGCCAATGCCGCCGGCGATCTCGACGCGGAGCTTGCCGAGGCCGACATCATCGCCTCCGCGACCATCTCCAACACGCCGCTGGTCAAGGGCGCGCTGCTCAAGCCGGGCGCCCATGTCGACCTCGTCGGCGGCTTCACGCCCGACATGCGCGAGGCTGATGACGATGCGATCAAGCGCGCCCGCGTCTATGTCGACACCCGCGCCGGCGCCACCAAGGAGGCCGGCGACATCGTCCAGCCTCTGGCCTCGGGCCTGCTGAAACCGGAAGCGATCATCGCCGATCTGCATGAGCTCGCGCGCGGCGAGAAACAGGGCCGGCAAACCGACAGCGAGATCACGCTGTTCAAGTCGGTTGGCGCAGCCCTTGAAGACCTCGCCGCCGGCATCGCCGTCTACAAGGCGCTCAAGGGGTAAGGGAGCAGGGCAGTAAGGGAATAAGGGGGGAAAGAACACCTACTGCCCTACTGCCCTACTGCCCTCCTGCCCATTCGGCCAATAAACGCGCAGGCGATGATTGTCCGGATCAAGCGCGACGAAGGTGCGGCCGAAATCGAGATCGGTCGGAGCCTGCAGCATTTTGAGGCCTCTGCCAGCCCAATCCGCATGGGTGGCATCGACCGCCGCGCCGTTGTCGACGGCAAGCACAAGCTCGCCGCCACCGCCTGCCCCCGCAGCCGCCGGTTCCACCGTGTGGCGCGACCAGAGGCCGAGCTTGAAACCCTTGTCGAGCACGAACATCACGAAGGTCGGCGAGGACTCGACCGGCTCGCGCCCGAGCAGCGACGCGTAGAACGCACCGCTCTTTTCCGGGCTGTCGACATAGAGGATGACGAAATTCGGCGTGGTCATATCTGATCTCCAAAGTGTCTGGACCTTCGGGACCATATGCGGACCTACTGTCAGATTCTGGCAGCAGCGATCAGGCGGAATCGCCCTTCCTGGCGTTTGAGCGGGGCGCGTCCAGCGTCGCCCGCCACTCCTTCAGCATCGCCTGGCGGCGGCGTGGGTAACGGACGCCGGTCGGAGTCAGGTCGGACATCCGGTCGGCGCGGAAATGACGGAAATCCTGGCGCGTTTCGCACCACGCCGCCATCACCCGCACCTTGTCGAAGAAAGCGAGCGCGAAGGGCCAGACCAGCCGCTCGGAGGCCGCACCCTCGGCGTCGCGATAGAGGAAGCCCAGCTTGCGTTCCTCGCGGATCGCCTGCCGCACAACGCCGAGGTCGATCGCTTCGAGATTGTCCGAGCGCGGCCCGACAAGCAGCGTCGTGGCATCGAGGTCCTCGCGCAGATCATCCGGCAGCACCGCCGCGATCTTGGCCAGCGCATCGGTCGCGGCGGCGGCCAGCTTTTTGTCCGGCTGCTTTGCCACCCAGCGCGAGCCGAGCACGATGGCCTCGATCTCCTCGTCTGAGAACATCAGCGGCGGCAGCATGAAGCCTGGCTTCAGCACATAGCCAAGCCCCGCCTCGCCTTCGATCGGCGCGCCCTGCCGCTGCAGCGACACGATATCGCGATAGAGCGTGCGAATCGACACGCCCATCTCGTCCGCAAGCGTGCGGCCGCTCACCGGCCGACGGTGGCGGCGCAGGATCTGGATAAGGTCGAGCAAGCGTTCAGAACGGGACATGGTCGGTTTGCGTGTCTCCAGAGCTGGGTGCATCATAGATGCGGGACCATTTTGTTGCGCGGCCCGAATCCCTATGTCAAAAGCGGCCTGCCGTTCCGGAGACCGTTCTTGAAATCCTTTCGCGATCGAAACCGCGACAACCGCCTGCGTCAGCCCGTAAAAGCCAGCAGTGTCCAACCGCGTCCAGACGAACGGCGCGAAGCGAGGCCGGAACACAGGCAGGACGCCAAGCCGGCGCCGCGCGTGCTTGCGCGCCGCGAGGGTTCCTTGCCCGCCGAGCGCCTGCCGCTGATCCTCGAAGTCGCGCCCAACGCCGACTACGCGCTGCTGGACAGCGGCGCGGGCGAAAAGCTCGAGCAATACGGCCCCTATCGCATCGTGCGCCCCGAGGGTCAG
The DNA here is from genome assembly GCF_003998035.1 of Mesorhizobium sp. M2A.F.Ca.ET.039.01.1.1. Classification (NCBI taxonomy): domain Bacteria; kingdom Pseudomonadati; phylum Pseudomonadota; class Alphaproteobacteria; order Hyphomicrobiales; family Phyllobacteriaceae; genus Mesorhizobium; species Mesorhizobium sp. M2A.F.Ca.ET.039.01.1.1. Next base: position 13,641 of record NZ_RZRY01000098.1, read on the forward strand.
GCGATCTGGCAGCGCGCCCTTCCGGCAAAGGAATGGGAGCGCGCCGACGCCGTCTTCACCGGCGACACCGACGAGGAAGGCATCGGCCGCTGGCGCTTCCCGAAGGCGCCGCTCGGCGAGACCTGGCCGATGAAGCATGACGGCATCGACTACCTCGGCCGCTTCACCTCGTTTCGCCATGTCGGCGTCTTTCCGGAACAGGCTTCGCATTGGGACCATATGGCGGGGCTGATCGCGGCGGCGAAGCGGCCGGTCAAGGTACTGAACCTCTTCGGCTATACGGGGCTTGCCTCGCTGGTGGCGGCCCGCGCGGGTGCCGAGGTCACCCATGTCGACGCCTCGAAGAAGGCGATCGGCTGGGCGCGCGAGAACCAGGAGATGGCCGGGCTTGGCGACAAGCCGATCCGTTGGATCGTCGAGGACGCGGTGAAATTCGCCGAGCGCGAGGAGCGCCGCGGCAGCCGCTACGACAT
>NZ_RZRY01000990.1:0-1832 GCF_003998035.1 Mesorhizobium sp. M2A.F.Ca.ET.039.01.1.1
CCTCCCCGCCGATGAGAGATTGTTGACCGACGTTCAAGTGCCGCCTCTTGCACCTCATGTCCGCCGTACAAATACCTCGACCGCCGATCGGGTTCGGCGGGCCAATTTCTACGCCAAAGGCCCTTGTCAGCAATCATGAGAGTGGTTTGAAGCCGAGCATTTGATTTGAAGCCGAGCATTGACCGGATGCGACGATGCGCGAGGCAGATCACGCTGCTCGCTGAACCAGAATTCGACCATCGCTGACACAGTCAGTGGCCGCAACGAAGATCCTCGATCGCGGACCTATGTACGTCTCGTCGAAATAGCACTTCCGGGTCACGCTACGCTTGTCCCGGTGTCATCGGCACTCCATTTGCTTGAGGCCAGCACCATCGTCGTCCTCGCACATTCTGGGAGAAGGCGGACGACAACCTGTTGGTTGCGCTGCAGCGAGCAACTGGCTTCTCCTGGAGATCGTGTCCGTCCATGACAACGGTCAGAGCGCTTCACCTGGGGGTGCGGAAATGTAGCATGACGCATAGATGTAGCCCGTCGTGCGCTCTAGGCGATCCTCTATGCCGAGTCTGGCCATAGCTTTCAGGGTCGCCCGCTGTTCCGTCGAGGTGGAGAAGCGGCTCTGGCGTTGTCTGCACCGTTCTAACGGCCGAGTTTCCAAGGAGAAAGCCCGAAGGGCCGCCGCGATATCGTCATAACTGAAGCGGTGCATTACGAAGGCGACGACCCACGGGCGTGACGTGGCGGACGCCCCATACACGCGTGCAAACGTTCGCTCGGTAGCGTAGCCCACGCAGCCGGTGCTGATAAGGATGTCGGCGTCCGCGAGTGCGCTACGTTCCTTGATCGTTAAGTCACGAGTTTCCAGATCAGCCGTGACGCCAGCCTCCAAAAGGCCCAGATCCAGCGCATAACGAACAGCCCAGAACGATGGGTCGACCCCGACGAACTGGATGTCGTCACGGAGGCCCTGATTGCGAAAAAAGGCGCGATGCTCGATTTCCTCTTGGCGCGACAGCGAGCCGCTGGGTGCCAGATAGGCAGCATAGAGATCGTCTAGGTCGAGATCAGTTCGCAGCAAAGCGGCGTTGACACCGTACGAGCAACCGACATCGATTATCTTCAACTTCGTCTTGTTTCGAATGCGTCGATAATCGGCGAAGATTCTTTCGAAGATCGGCTTGGCCCGATCTGGAAGCAGATAGTCCACGGCCAAACAAGCCCGAAAATAGGCGTGCGGCCATCTGCTATTGTAGCTGGCCGTAAAATCATGCTTTGCCTCCTGAATTCTACCGCGCTCCGCACTTGCTTCCTGACTTGACATGCTGCTTCCCTCTTCACTCCGATCGCAATCTCATCCACGAGAGGCGATTCAAAATAGTGCCGGGCTGGAGGAGAGGCCAAGAAGGCGATTTTCTGCCCAGCAACTCGGCTAAGGAACATCGCCGTGGCGTGTACTCGCCCACCTGGGATACCGACGGGCAGGCACTGAACTCTCGGCCGGCGGTCGATTGCAAAGCGCCGGCTCCGAGATCGCTCGCTTTCCCAGAGCCAGATCACTGGCACTTCGTCCCCGTCTCATGCTCGCGCAGTATCGTGATGATGATGCTTTTCCGTTAACTGCTTTCTTTCACGAGTCCGGGAGGTGAGGCGCCGCACACTGGTTTTGTTTGTTAACGATCGGAAATGGCGCGATAAACCAGCCTAATACGCCGACCGCACGATGAAGTATCGCTTCGGTCTCAGCATGACTGGATGAAGCGGCAATTACATGTCCGATACAGTCTCGATAGTCACCTTTTCTGACGATCTGCGCCTTTGGTTCAACATAGAAC
>NZ_RZRY01000991.1:0-1831 GCF_003998035.1 Mesorhizobium sp. M2A.F.Ca.ET.039.01.1.1
GCGTATTGGCCATGTCAAAAATCCTTCTCGTTCGCCCGCGTTCCCGCGCGGGCGGTGGTTTTAGAGCCACCAAAATGGGAAATTCGCGGCCTGTATAAACGCTCCCTCGAATTTTCGCAATGTTTTTGGAAAAGGGCTGATTCACAGCCATTAAAAGACAAAACCCGCTGGACGAGGTCCAGCGGGCTTGGAACCGGAAACGAAGCAAGCGTCTCGACGGCTCTTGCTTGCCTATCCAGCCTGGCCCTGTGGCCGGGCTGGTTTTGATTACACCGCCTGACGGGCAATGCGCTCGATGTCGGCGCGGTTGATGCCGAGGTCGCTGAGCTGGCGGGCATTGAGCTTGTTCAATTCGCGCACGGTCTCGTTGTACATGCGCCACTTACGGAAAGCACGGATCGGGTTCATTTCAGTTTCTCCAGTCGTTTGATGAAATCGTTTGATGCCGCGTAAATAGGCATGCCTGCCCAAGAAATGAACGGACGCTTTTGCATGGCCGCAATGCGTTTTGTGCATTGCACCATTAACGATGCGTTCAGCTTGGAACAGGGGACAACGCGGACCGAGATTCAGGTCAGGCCGAGCCGAAAATGGTGGCGCTCGAGAACCGGAGCGGAGCGTACTTCCGCATGTCCCGGAAAAGTGGTTCCGGTTTTCCGATAAGGGACATGCGGTTCCAAAAAATACGTGAGCACCGGAAGCGCAGGAAGCCGCCGTTCGCAGGCCGGCCTCACCTGAACATCGGCCTATCTTACCCGACGTCGAGGACGATCTTGCCTATATGCTCGCCCTCTTCCATCCGCTCATGCGCCCGCCAGGCTTCGGTCAGGGGAAAGATCATGTCCATGACCGGAGCCACCTTGCGCGTGCCGAGCAGCGGCCATACCTGCGCCTCCAGCGCGGCGGCGATCGCCGCCTTGAACTCGACGGTGCGCGGACGAAGCGTCGAGCCGGTATGGGTCAGGCGCTTGACCATCAGCGTCGCGAAATTGGTGCTTGCGACAGCGCCGGCCTGCACGGCGATCTGGACGATCCGCCCCTCGACGGCCGCGGCCTCGTAGTTGCGCGCGACATAGTCGCCGCCGACCATGTCGAGGATGACGTCGGCGCCCTTGCCGCCGGTCGCATCCTTGACCGCGGCGACGAAATCCTCCTCGCGATAATTGATCGCCCGGTCGGCGCCGAGCTTGAGGCAGGCGTCGCATTTGTCCTTGCTGCCGGCGGTGGTGAAAACAGTGGCGCCGAAGGCCGAAGCAAGTTGGATGGCGGTGGTGCCGATGCCGGACGATCCGCCATGGACAAGCAGCGTCTCGCCCTTCTTGAGCCCGCCGCGCTCGAACACATTGTGCCAGACGGTAAAGTAGTTCTCCGGCACGGCCGCGGCTTCCGAATAGGTGAAGCCGGCCGGGATCGGCAGCACGCTGCCGGCATGGACCTTGACATATTCGGCATAGCCGCCGCCCGGCGTCAGCGCGCAGACCCGGTCGCCGATGCGCCAGCGCGATATGTCGTCGCCGAGCGCCGCGATCTCGCCGGCGACCTCGAGTCCAGGTAGGTCCGAGGCGCCAGGCGGCGGCGGATAGACACCCTTGCGCTGCTGCACGTCGGGTCGGTTGACCCCGGCTGCGTGCACCCGGATCAGCACTTCGCCGGGGCCGGGGACCGGCACGTCGCGGGTTTCCGGCTTGAGCACCCTGGGACCGCCGGGTTGCGAGATCGCGATGGCTGTCATCTTCTCCGGGATCTTGTCCTTGTTCGCCATCGCTGTCCCGTCTCCTCGAATCCTGTCTTGTCACAGTGGTTTGCATCGGCGCCCTGCCCTATGTATGCT
>NZ_RZRY01000992.1:0-1830 GCF_003998035.1 Mesorhizobium sp. M2A.F.Ca.ET.039.01.1.1
TGTCAATGGAGGAGGCATTAGCGACCTTACCATCGCGCTATCAGCAAGCGCATGTGGTGGAGCGAGCCATAGGCTGTGACCCATGCCGTTGCAGAGCAAGCCCCGTACAATCGACGTTTGGGTTTTCCGGCATTCACAGCTGACGACCCCAACGTCATACATGCGTGAAGTGCTAAGCCCAACTGAGCGGGAAAGAGCAGAAAAAATCCGTCACCCATATCAGCGGATTCAAGCAAAATTTGCTTTTCGAACCATCCTTGCTGCGCACTTGCATGTACCGGCGCGGGGTCTCGAGATGACCATTTCGAGCCTTGGCTAGCCTCGAATGCCGGCGCGCGATATTGAAGTGAGCCAGTCTCACAGCCACGATTGGTCCGCCGTCGCAGTTTCAGCCGTCGGCTTGATTGGGATAGATATTGAGCGTTGGCACCCGTTGGCAAATTACCGCCAATTGGCCCGCCACATTATGACTGACCGAGAAGTCAGGATGTTTGAAGACATTCCGCGCGAGCTGTCTGCGAGAAAGTTCCTGGAGCTGTGGACCAGGAAAGAGGCTGTGCTGAAATGCGTAGGTCATGGTCTCCAGCAAGACCCGCTAACGCTTCACACGGGCTGGGATGAGCAGGCCGTGCAATTTGGTGGCCTGCATTATTATCTGCATGCGCTCCCAATCCGCGGGGAGTTAATAGGGCATGTAGCATCGCATCATCCCCGAAAAATCATCATGCGCACCCTGCCATCGCAATTCGATGTCCAACTTGGACAGCCAGATACCACATAAATTTACATAACCTTTATGATCGAAGGTCGTGGGCAATGGTATCTTCACCGCAAATTCTGAGGTCAGCACAGCCAAAAAAAGGCGGAAGCCGGCTTGGCAACTCCAGTCTCCTCGGTCCGATCCGAATGGACAACCTCCCGGAAGCTCACACCTAGGCCGTCGCCTTGATGGGGATCAGAATGAGGCGGAACAAGCTCAGAAGCGTCCTGATCGTTGTGATGACCTCACCGGCGCGTAGGCCGTAGGTGATGAGCAACATCAGGACAGCACGGTCTCGTATGTCGCGAGGACGATCTCCGTCAGTGGTCGCGAGTCGCGTGACAGCGCGCGGCAAAACTGATCGAAGGTGGTGATTCCGACCGACGCGAGTCTAAGTCTAGATGGGGTAACGGGCCTCTGGCGCCGCGGCCAGACTTTCGGTCGAGGCGCCAGAGGCCCGTTACCCCATCTAGGCGGGTGGTGACCCGCAACAGGGTGCGCCGGGAACAAGTGCTTGAGTTCCGAAGGGGCCGCAGGCCGCCCCTGTTCGCCAGGGGTGGAAAATGGTGTAATCGGCCAATCGATTAAGTCTTCGGCACGCTGTAGTATTGTCTCGGTTTCAGCAAAGCTGGGTGAAGCGGCGATGACATGTCCGATGTAGTGTAAGCGGTCAGCCGATAACGTCAGGCCTAAAGTTCCAAGGCATGAGCATTTCGATTTCGGATGCCGGCCAGCCTTGAGCGATGCGGGTCAAGGTCTGCGAGAGCCAGTCGAGCGGATCGACGCTGTTCATTTTGCAGGTTTGCAGCAAGGTGGCTACCGTCGCCCAGGTTCGTCCACCGCCGTGGCTGCCGGCGAATAGACTATTCTTTCGCGTGATCGTCTGGGGCCTGATTGCACGCTCGACGATATTGGAGTCGATTTCGATGCGACCGTCCATCAGAAAGCGTTCCAGCGCCTCCCGCCGGGTGAGCGCATAGCGGATCGCCTCGGCGGTCTTGGATTTTCCGGAGACCTTGCCCAGTTCCGCTTCCCATAGATCGAAGAGGCTCGCGACAATGGCCGCGGAC
>NZ_RZRY01000993.1:0-1827 GCF_003998035.1 Mesorhizobium sp. M2A.F.Ca.ET.039.01.1.1
CCGTCGGACCGTCCTGGTCGTAGGCGCCCTGCCATTCGGGATGCGGGGCAAGCAGCGCCGGCACGTACATGGTGTCGGCCGAGACGAGGAATTGCTCGGCGCCGGCATCGACATGGTAGACCGAATGGCCAGGCGTATGGCCGGGCGCCGCCATGAGGCGGATGCCGGGCACCACTTCCGCGCCATCGTCGACCAGCTTCCAGTTCTTCCATTTCGGAAAATTCTCGGCGATGCGCTTGCCCGCCGGCTTGCGGCCCTCGGGCAGCTTGGCGAGGCGGCTCGGATCCGTCCACCAATTGTATTCGGTGGCGTTGACGATCAGCTCGGCATTGGGGAACACCGGATCGTTGGTGCCCTTCTCCATCAGGCCCCAGACATGGTCCGGATGGAAATGCGAGATCAGAATGGTGTCGATCGCCTTGTAGTCGATGCCCGCGGCCTTCATGTTGGCCGGCAGATGCGTGGCGTTGGCCTGCCACTGGCCGACGCCGGAACCGGCGTCCATCATGATGGTGCGGCCGTTCATCTTGAGCACCACGACGGTGAGCGGAATCGGCATGAAGTCGGTGGTCAATCCTGCCTTGGCGAGTGCCGCCTTGGTGTCGTCGACCGAGACGTCCTTGATGAAGGCCGGGTCGTGGGGCTTGCGCCAAATGCCGTCATAGACGGCGGTGACCTCGAGCGAGCCGACCTTGTATTTGTAGAAGCCGACCAGCGGCTCGACCGGGGTTTCGGCGTGGGCCGCGGGCGCGAATTCGAGCTTGCCGGCAATGCCGAAGGCGGCAGCGGCGGCGGCTGATCCGAGCACCATGCGGCGTGTCATGTTGAACATCAGAAATCTCCTCTAGTGGCTGCGGGTTGCGTCAGGTTTCAGGCGGTATGAGAGATTGGCGGAGGGCCCGGTGCGACCCTCCGCCGGCTGCGGAAGCCGGTGCCGGCCGGTCCGACTGAAAGACCGACCGGCACAGGGGAGATCGGGACTTCGGCTCCGAGCCCTGCGAGGCGTGCCTTCCCCGCCCGGATCGGGACGTTCAGCCCCAAGCTCCTAGCTCAGCGACCCCAGATGCCCTGGCCAGGCTCATCCGCAGCGATCTTGGCCGCCGGCTTCATGTCGTGACGGTCCAGCTTCACGATGGAAGCAGTGGTGGTGGTGTCGACGGCGGCTGCGTGCTGGGCGGCCGCGGAGAAGTGGTCGCTGCCGGCAAAGGCGCCGCCGGTGGCAAGGAGGATGGCGACTGCGGTGAGGGCGATCTTGTTCATATGCGTATTCTCCGGGTTGGTTGATGCGTGCCTTGGGAGGATGGCCTCGCTACAGCCAAGACCCGGAAGGTTCGGGCTTTATTCCCGGGGGGCGGAGAATCTTTTCAGGGCGCGATACAAATCGCGACCCGTCCGGATGAAACGGGAAGCCGCGGCCAGTTAGCCGGCGTTAAGCATCGCTCCAGCTTTTGGGCTGAAAATAACCTGCCAAGCTGCCAGTGACGCAACTTGAAGCCGGTCCGGAAGTTTAAATTTAAGCACTTCCTGCTAGCTTCAACCGATGGATTTCTGTCCGCGAAAGGTATTCGTGTCGAATTGACCGGGACTGGTTTCAATATCGGCCGTATCAGACAGGCCGTTTTCTCTTCCGCCAACTTGCCGGCGGCGATCGCTGTGTTCGTGCTTGCGATCTGCGCGCTCTTCGTCGATCAGCAAAACAGAAAAGTCTCCGACCAGCTGTTGCGCGCCGACGTGCTCGCCAAGGTCAACATCATCCGCGCCAAGCTCGAGGGAAACATAAACGGCAACCTGCAGCTGGTGCAGGGCCTTGCTTCGGCGGTGACGACC
>NZ_RZRY01000994.1:0-1826 GCF_003998035.1 Mesorhizobium sp. M2A.F.Ca.ET.039.01.1.1
CCTGGCGGGATCGTATGATCTGTCGATCTGCGAGATGAACACCAACACCAGTTCACGTTCCCGGGCGAACGACCTGAGCGCGCGTATCTGCACCATGAGTTCGGGATTGTCCCGCTTCTGGTCGAGCAGCTGCAGATAGTCGATCACCGCCAGCGTGCCGGGCGGCGCCGACCGCAACGCCTCGATGATGTAAGCGGCGCTGATGGCGTCGGAATTGTCGAACTCGAACAGATGGTCGAAATCCGCAGGGTCGGCGCCGATGTCCCGGAACCGGTCGAGAATGTCGGCATGCATATATTCCAGGGTAAAGAATACGGCGCGACTGCCCCGCTTCATGGCCGCCACGGCGAGCTCGAGGCTCATCAGCGTCTTGCCCTGCCCCGGCCGTGCCGCCACGAGGACCATGTCGCCGGGCATAAGCCGCTCCAGCAGCCTGTCGCCAGGCTCGGCTTCGGCGGCTTTTGCCGCAAGCAGGCTCCAGCTACAAAAGCCTTCCTTGGCGGCAACGCGGTCGAGCGCCTCGTGAAGGGGGACATTTTCCCGGCGAGACAAGAGCCTCGCCTGGCGTTTCAGATGATAGACGGGTGCGGAAAGCCGCATCGAAAAACCTCCTGCCGCGAGCAGTCTTGGCAACCCCTCCTTATGCCTGGCGCTCGAACAGTTGGTTGGTGATGGACTGCCCTGCATGAACGATGCTTCCCGATGGAGGGAGGAGGCGTGGGCGCGCCGGAATCAGATCATAGCGCAATCGAAGCAGGCCGGAAATCCGACCTCCAAAAGGCGTCGCTAAACTAGAAGTGTTTCGCCGATGCGTGGGGACCTTCTATGATTGGTCCGGGTGATTCACAGGTACGAGACGTTTCGACAGGAGGGGCAAAACGGTGCGGTTGAGATCTGTTCCGCTTGGCGCGGCTATCTTTTGCCTTGTCGCAATCCTGGCCGCTCTGACGGCATCGGTCAGCTCATTTGCCGCCTTGCGACCGTCGACCATTCCCGACTGGTTGCAGCGCCATGTCGGCGATGGCGACGGCCAGATCTCTGAAGTCGTGCTGGAGCGGGCACGCGCGCTCTACCAGAAGAAAGTCAGCGACGGCTCGGTCAATAACCCCTGCTACTTCGCCATGGATGCCACGCGTCCCGGCGACCTCGGCAACAGCGTGCTCGGCCAGCGCTACTACATCATCTGCGAAGCCAAGCAGCTCTTCCGCGCGGTTTCCTCGGGCCATGGCGGCGGCCGCAACCTGAAAGGCGTCGCCGATTTCTCCAACGGCAGGCGCTGCGCGAAGAATTTCGGCAATGCGATGGATTCCGAGTTGACGGCCGGCGGCGCCTATATGACCGCCGAAACCAAGACGTCCTTCAAGGGATACTATCGCGTCGGCGCGCAGAACGCGGTTTTCATGCGCAGCTTCATCCAGTTCGACGGCGAAGGGGAAGCGGCGAACGCCAGGCAGCGTGTCATCGGGGGGCATCCGGCGGCCATCCTGAAGGGCTTGTGCATGCGCAAGAACCCGCAAAGCTCTTACGCCAACCGTGACGGCTTTGTGCCCTACGGCAAGCTGGTGAATTACGCCGGCGGCCGCAGCAATGGCTGCACCAGCTGGTCGCCAGCCGATGCCGAGCAGATCATCCCCCTGGTGAAGAACAGCCCGACGACGCTCTACATCTATCCGGAATCGCGCGACATCGCCGCCGTTGCGCGCGCCAAGGCCGGCGGCCAGGCGCTCTCGGCAGCGGGTGTCTATTGGAACGCCTCCTGCCTGAAGGAGATCGGCACCCCGAAATTCTGGCCGAAGAAGACGCTGGAGCCAATCATCGCGCAATAC
>NZ_RZRY01000995.1:0-1822 GCF_003998035.1 Mesorhizobium sp. M2A.F.Ca.ET.039.01.1.1
CCCCCTTGAGGGGGTTGAGGAGCGGTCCGCACAGCGGACGGGAAGCCAATTGCTTGGCTTTCCGAGCGACGAAAGCCGGCAGGACAGAGAGGGGGCCCCGCGCCAGCATCTCAACAGTTTCACCGATCAACCCGGGTCGACAAGATAATCGACGACGAGGTCCGCTCCACCCCATCCATCGCCCCGATCCGGTCGAGCAGCGCGTCGAGGTCGCGGATCGACGGCGCGTCGACGATGACGATCATGTCGAAATTGCCGCTCACCGAATGCACGGTCGTGACCGGCGGCATCGCTTCAAGGCTCCGCACCACCTTGTCGGCGAGTTTCGGCGTGACGGTGAGCAACACATGCGCCTTGACCAGCCCCTGCTCATAGTCGGGCGACAGCCGGACCCCATAGCCGGCGATGATGCCGCGCTGCTCCAGCCGCTCGATGCGGCTCTGCACCGTCGTGCGCGACACGCCGAGCTGGCGCGCGAGCTCGGCGGTCGAGGCCCGAGCGTTGGCGCGCAGCAAAGTGAGCAGGGCCTGTTCGGCTTGAGTGAGCATTTCGACGAAACCTTTCAGCAGATCGTCCAAAGTTCAGCTTCACATTGTCAGATTCCACGCTTCCTTTCGACAGGCAAGCTGCGATGATTCCTGTGACTCGAAATTTGGCAGGGGAATTGATCATGAAGAACATCGTTGTCGTCGGCGCCGGCAAGATCGGCTCGACCATCGCCGAAATGCTGAGCGCCACGGGCGACTACCGCGTCACGTTGGTCGACCGCTCGGCGGCCCAGCTTGCCGCCGCCGAGCTGCCGGCCGGCGTCGCGACGCAGGAGCTCGACATCGCCACCACGGGCGAACTGGAAAAAATCCTTGCCGGCAAGTTCGCCGTGCTGAGCGCAGCCCCCTTCCACCTCACAACCCGCATCGCCGAGGCGGCCGCCGCCGCCGGTGTGCACTATCTCGACCTCACCGAGGACGTCGTCTCGACCCGCCGCGTCAAGGAACTGGCGCGCAGTGTGAAAAACGCCTTCATCCCGCAATGCGGCCTGGCGCCGGGCTTCATCTCGATCGTCGCCAACGACCTCGCCAGCCGCTTCGACACGCTGGAAAGCGTTCGCATGCGCGTCGGCGCGCTGCCGCAATATCCGTCCAATGCGCTGAACTACAACCTTACCTGGAGCACCGACGGCGTCATCAACGAATATTGCGAGCCCTGCGAGGCGATCGTCGAGGGCGAGCTGATCGAAGTGCCTCCGCTGGAGGAGCGCGAGGAATTCTCGCTCGATGGCGTCACCTATGAGGCCTTCAACACCTCGGGCGGGCTCGGCACTCTGGCCGAGACGCTGAAGGACAAGGTGCGCACGCTGAACTACCGCACCATCCGCTATCCCGGCCACGCCGCGATCATGAAGGCGTTGCTCAACGACCTCGGGCTACGCCACCGCCGCGACGTGCTGAAGGACATCTTTGAAAGCGCCCTGCCGGCGACGCTGCAGGATGTGGTCATCGTCTTCGTCACCGTCTCGGGCCGCCGCAACGGCCGCCTGCTGCAGGAGACCTACGCCAACAAGATCTATTCGCACCGCGTCGGCAACATCGTGCGCAGCGCCATCCAGATCACCACCGCGTCGGGCATCTGCGCCGTGCTCGACATGCTGGCCGACGGCTCGCTCCCGGCCAAGGGTTTCGTGCGCCAGGAAGACATCGCCCTCGACGCCTTCCTCGCCAACCGCTTCGGCCGGGCTTATGCCCAGCACGAGATGGTGAGCCGGCTGGCGGGGTGAGTCTCCCACCCTCCCCCTTGTGGGGAGGGTCGGCGCGCAGCGCCGGGG
>NZ_RZRY01000996.1:0-1816 GCF_003998035.1 Mesorhizobium sp. M2A.F.Ca.ET.039.01.1.1
AAATCGGACAGAAGCCCGATCAGCCCTATGACAATGATGCCGAAGATGATCTGCCCCGTCGCCAGCCGCGACTGGCTGTTGATGATCATGTAGCCGATGCCCGACGACGAGCCGATCAGCTCGGCGACGATCACATAGGTCCAGGCCCAGCCAAGCACCAGGCGCAGCGTTTCGGCGATCTCCGGCGCATTGGCCGGCATGATCACGCGCTTGACGATGCCGTTGTCGGTCGCCCCCAGCGTATAGGCGGCCTCGACCAGGTCTCGCCTCGTACTGCCGACCTTGACCGCGACTATCAGGATGATCTGGAACACAGAGCCGACGAAGATCACCAGGAGCTTCTCGAATTCTCCGATGCCGGCCCACAGGATGAGCAGCGGGATAAAGGCGGATGCCGGCAGGTAGCGGGCAAAGGACACGAACGGCTCGAGGAAGGCTTCGACAGGCTTCCAGGCGCCCATCGCGATGCCGATCGGCACCGCGACGATCGAGGCCAGCACGAAGCCGCCGAAGACGCGCCAGATGGTGATCAATATGTCGAGCCAGAACCGGTCTTCGACGAGCAGCCGCCAGCCGTCCTTGAGCATCGACAGAGGATCGGCAAGGAAGATCCGGTTCACATGGCCGCCGAGCGTGATCCACGCCCAGAAGGCCACGAACAGCACGAAAAAGGCGATGCCGAGCGCGCTTCGCGTGCCCGGCGCAACGGGGTGCAAGGGACGCAGCATTCAGGCCCTGTCCTTAAAGCATGGCTCCCGAAAGTGGAAACCGGTTCGGGTAAAGACATGCGCAAAATGAAAGAGCTAAAGCGCGAGGAGCGTATCTGAAGGATCGCGACGCGCTTTAGCGAGAAGGGAGCGGCGGCCTTGCGCCGCCGATAGGGTGATGCGCGATCAGTTGGCCACCGCGCTGGTGTCGGCAAGCGTCGTCACATCCGGGACTTCCTTGATCAGCCCCATCTGCAGCAAAAGATCGGCCGCGGTCTTGGAAAAATCCTGGAACTCCTTGGTGAAGAACTGCTTATTCTCCGCCTTGTCGGCCCATTTCAGGTACTTGGCCGAATCCTCGAATTCCTTGGCCGACTGCTTCACGTCGGCGCCCATGATCTCGTAGGATTTCTGCGGATCCTTCTTGATCAGGTCGAGCGCGTCGAAATAGCTGTCGGCGAGCGCCTTGGCGGCATCGGGATTGGCCTTGAGGAAGTCCGGCGTGCAACCGACGGTGTCCAGCACCATCGGGTAGTCGAGCGTGGTCGCCAGGATATGGCCCTGGTCGGCCTTGTCGCGGACCGCTGAAATGAACGGCTCATAGGTGACGGCGGCATCGTTCTGGCCGGCCAGGAAGGCCTGCGCCGCCGCATCCGGCTCCAGATTGACGACGGTGACGTCCTTGGTCGACATGCCGTTCTTGTTGAGCACCCAGGCGAGCAGGAAATAGGGCGAGGTTCCAGGCGCGGACGAGGCGACATTCTTGCCCTTGAGGTCGGCGACGGACTTGATGTCGTTGCGCACGACGATGCCGTCGGCGCCATAGGACTTGTCGAGCTGGAAGATCTGCTTGGTGGTGACGCCGCTGGCGTTCCACACCATCCAGGTTTCGACCGTGGTCGCCGCGCATTGCAGGTCGCCGCTGGCGATGGCCAGCGGCCGGCTCGCCTGCGGCACTTTCTTGAGCGTGACGTCGAGCCCGTGCTTTTCGAAAAGCCCGGCCTGCTTGGCCAGAGTCAGCGGCGCGAAGCCGGTCCAGCCGCTGATGCCGATGGTGAGCGAGGTGGCAGCCATCGCGGGCGCGCCAAGCATGGCGGCCGCCGTCAGCG
>NZ_RZRY01000997.1:0-1812 GCF_003998035.1 Mesorhizobium sp. M2A.F.Ca.ET.039.01.1.1
GTTGCGGATGTCGATGACATGCGGTTCGCCCTTGAGCGAATGCAGCGCGTCTTCCCAGTAAGGAGCCAGTTCCTCGCCGCGGGTCAAAAGGCCCTCTTCCTTGTAGGTGTCCAACGTGCCGAGCGCCGCGGCGCACGCGATCGGATTGCCCGAATAGGTATAGCCGTGGAAGAACTCGATCATATGTTCCGGGCCGGTCATGAAGGCGTCGTGGATCTCCTTCTTGACGAACACCGCGCCCATCGGGATGACGCCGTTGGAAACGCCCTTGGCTGTCGTCATGATATCCGGCGTGACGCCGAAATAGTCGGCCGCGAACGGCGCGCCGAGGCGGCCGAAACCGGTGATCACTTCATCGAAAATCAACAATATGCCGTGCTTCGTGCAGATTTCCCGAAGCTTCTGCAGATAGCCCTTCGGCGGCAGGATGACGCCGGTGGACCCGGCGACCGGCTCGACGATGACGGCCGCGATGGTCGAGGCGTCATGCAGCGCGATCAGCCGCTCGAGATCGTTCGCGAGCTCCGCGCCATGCTCCGGCACGCCCTTCGAGAAGGCGTTCTTCTCCGGCAGGTGCGTGTGCGGCAGATGGTCGACGCCGCCGAGCAGCGTGCCGAACATCTTGCGGTTGGAGACGATGCCGCCCACCGAGATGCCGCCGAAATTGACGCCGTGATAGCCGCGCTCGCGGCCGATCAGACGGGTGCGCGAGCCCTCGCCCCTGACACGGTGATAGGCGATCGCTATCTTCAGCGCGGTCTCGACCGATTCCGAACCCGAATTGGTGAAGAAGACATGGTCCATGCCCTTCGGCGCGATATCGACGAGCCGGTTCGCCAGCTCGAACACGATGGGATGGCCCATCTGGAAAGCCGGCGCATAGTCGAGCTCGGCCGCCTGGTGCTGGATCGCCTCGGTGATCTTCGGCCGGCAGTGGCCGGCGTTCACGCACCACAGGCCAGCGGTGCCGTCGAGCACCTTGCGGCCGTCGCTGGTGGTGTAATGCATGTCCTTGGCGGACACGAACATGCGCGGCGCCTGCTTGAACTGCCGGTTTGCCGTGAACGGCATCCAGAATGCGCTGAGATCGTTCGGCGTGACTTTCAGCCGGTTGGACATGACCAGGACTTCCCCTTGTAACCTGTTTCGGTGCGGCCAACGCTTGGTCTTTGCTGCGTTTTCATGCTACGCAAATTTTTGACCGGTTGGACAAACGTTAGCGCCGCCTGTCGGCGGTCAAGGGATTACTAGCGGAAATGCGGCATAAAAAGCGCGCTCCACAGCCCAAGGAAAAACTGGTCCAGAGAATTGGTCCAGATGGGCGCCGCGGCGGATTGCAAGGATGACGGACACGATGGAAGGCTCCGCTCCCCGCCGCACCCGCATCCAGCAGGAAAAGCGCGAGCTGATCCTGGAAGCGGCGCTCGAAGTCTTCTCCGCCAACGGTTTTCGCGGCTCGACCATCGACCAGATCGCTGAAGCCGCCGGAATGTCGAAGCCCAACCTTCTCTATTACTTTCGCCGCAAGGAAGACATTCACGGGACATTGATGCAGCGCTTGCTCGACACCTGGCTGGCGCCGCTGCGCGAGCTGGACGACATCGGCGACCCGCTGACGGAACTCAGGAGCTATATCCGCAGGAAGCTGGAGATGGCACGCGACTTCCCGCGTGAAAGCCGGCTCTTCGCCAACGAGATCCTGCAGGGTGCGCCACGCATCAAGCCGATGCTGGAGGGCGAGTTGAAGACGCTGGTCGACGAGAAAGCCGCCGTCATCAAAGGCTGGATGCGCGCCGGAAAAATCGCCCGCAC
>NZ_RZRY01000998.1:0-1812 GCF_003998035.1 Mesorhizobium sp. M2A.F.Ca.ET.039.01.1.1
ACGAATACCGGCGGCTGCTCTATGTCGGCATGACGCGCGCCGAGGACCGGCTGATCGTCTGCGGCTATCACGGCAAGCGGCAGCCCAGCCCCGGCACCTGGCATTCGATCGTCAGCCGCGCGCTGCTGGGCGCGCCCGAGAGTTCCGAGCGGCGGCATCCGGCGACGGCCGATGTGGCGGTGCATCGCTTCCATAAGACGAAACTACCGCCGGTTGCGCTGGCGGAGGGCGAAGCCGAGCATCCAATCGAGCATCTTGCGCCGCTGCCGGACACCCTGTTCCGACCATTGCCGCCCTATGAGGAGCTGCCGCGTCCGCTTTCGCCCTCCGGCGCCTCGGCGCTGATCGAGGAAGCGAACGACGCTATTCCCGATACGCGCTCGCCGGTGCTCGACGCTGCCGCCGAGCCCGGCTTCGCGGTCGTGCGCGGCCTTGCCTTGCACAAATTGCTGCAGATGCTGCCCGGCATCGCCGAGACGGAAAGGCACGGTGCGGCCGAGCGCTATCTCGCGCGCGCCGGCGCAGATTGGCCAGATGGTGAGCGCGACAGGGCGTTGGACGCGGTGCTCTCCATCCTTTCCGACGACCGCTTCGGCGCGTTGTTCTCGCCGTCGTCCCGCGCGGAAGTCGCGATCATGGGCAGTCTGGAGGTGAAGGGCAGGCTGCGTTCCATCTCCGGCAAGATCGACCGGCTGGCCGTCAGCCCGGAAAAGGTGTCGATCGTCGACTACAAGACCAACCGGCCGGCTCCCAAAGACCTGGCCGAAGTGCCGCCGGCCTATGTGCTGCAGCTTGCGCTCTACCGCGCGCTGCTTGAGCCGCTCTATCCGGGACGCGAGGTGACGGCGGCGCTGCTCTTTACCGAGGCACTGCGGCTGATCGAGCTGCCTGCAAGGGCCATGGCCGATGCCCTTGCCCGACTCACGGGAGCGTGACACAAGAACTGCTTGAACATCGCCGCCACAACCACCACATTTGGTGCAACCCGAGTTTTCGAAAGGATTTCAGCATGGCCACCGTCAAGGTCGACAATGGCAATTTCCAGGCCGATGTGCTCAATGCCAAGGAGCCGGTCGTGGTGGATTTCTGGGCCGAGTGGTGCGGCCCGTGCAAGATGATCGGCCCGTCCCTGGAAGAGATCGCCAAGGAACTCGGCTCGAAGGTGAAGATCGCCAAGCTCAACATCGATGAGAATCCGGAGCTTGCCGCGCAGTTTGGCGTGCGTTCGATCCCGACGCTGATGATCTTCAAGGGCGGCGAAGTGGCCGACATGAAGGTGGGCGCCGCGCCGAAGACCGCGCTGTCGCACTGGATCAACGGCGCCATCGCCTGAGCCATTCGGATATCCAAGGAACAAGCCCGGCCATCGCGCCGGGCTTTTCTTTGGCGCCATCGCTCATGGCGCCCTGGCCCTGACGTTCGCGCCCGCCATCTCCTCTTCTACAGGAAAAGGAGAACGCCATGACCGGAACAGCCAAGGCCACAGTCCATGTCGACAATGAGCGGGTGATCGTCACCGAGTACCGCTTCGCGCCCGGCGCCAACACCGGCTGGCACCGCCATGGCCACGACTATGTCGTCGTGCCGCTGATGGACGGCAAGGTGAGGCTGGTGACCAACGACGGCGAATCCTTCGCCGAAATGAAGAAGGGAGCGCCCTATTTCCGCCGCGAGGGCGTTGAGCACGACGTCATCAACGCCAATGACGGCGAATACGCTTTTATAGAGATCGAGCTGAAGTAGGCTTGGGTCACCAGTCGGCGACGCGATCGCCGCCGGTGAACTGCGCGCTTTTTGCGGTGTATTCGAACC
>NZ_RZRY01000999.1:0-1806 GCF_003998035.1 Mesorhizobium sp. M2A.F.Ca.ET.039.01.1.1
CTCCAATGTCGTCGGCGCCGCGCGCCAGCAGCGCGGAAATCCCGATCGCGTCGGCGGCGGCGGCGACAAGCTCGGCCAGGATGTCGCTTGTCGAGCGGCCCTCATGGGCGGCGATCAGCGACAGGATGAAGCGAGAGGCTTCGGAAAGAGCGACCGCGCCGCCGGGGGTGGCGGCGGACGCGGTCTTATCCTGCGCGGCGGCAAAGACCGGGGCACCCGGACAGGATTCGGTGGAATGCGAAAATGCCGCCGAGGCGCGGAGGTCCGGAGCCTCGGCGGCAAGCGCGCGGTCAGGCTCTTGGGAAGCCGGCGCGGGAAACTCGTAATCGGCGGTGCCGACTTCACGCGGCACGAGCCGCCCATTGAAGCTGGCGGAAGCGAGCAGACTCATGCGGCCTCCGGCAGAGGCCTGAAAACCTGCTGCGGCCATTCCAGATCGGCCGGCCAGTTCGCGGAAAACCAGATGATTGCGTTGTTGAAACGCGTGACCGTTATGTCCGCGCCAGAGCGCAGAGCAGCAAGCTTTTTGCTGTCGCCGAAAACGCGATGGCTCAACGTAACATCCTCCAACGCGGTCGCGCGCTGGTAGGCATTGGCGAGGCACAGAAGATGAGCAATTTCGATCATGGCGCGGCAAGTTCGGTTAAATTACCGATATTGTCAACGGTTTTCTTACCGAATGCACATATGGCCAATTTCGGTAAAAATACCGGAATGTTGGAAGACGTCCTGCGGCGTATCAACGAGCGCCTTGAAATCGTTGGGCTTTCGGAGTCCGGTGCTGCCAAGCGCGCCGGCTTGAGCGCTGATGCGATCCGGAACATGCGCCGCGACGTCGAGCGCGGTAATACCGAGCGCGGCGCCTCGATTCGCACCTTGAGCAAGCTCGCGCCGATTCTGGAAACGACGGCGGAATATCTGCTCAGCGGAATCGGCGAGGGCGAAACCGGCTGGTCGACTGTAAAGGGCGTCGGCTACATCGGTGCCGGAGCGCAGATCGAGCCGGATTTCGAGCAGGTTCCCCCGGAAGGCCTGTTCACGGTCGACGTCCCGTTTGCTGTGCCAGATGACATCATAGCCCTGGGCGTCAAAGGCGATTCAATGATGCCGCGCTATGACGATGGTGACGTTGTCCTTGTCTACAAGGAAGCGCAGCGCGCGCCCGAAAGCCTGCTCGGAGAAGAAGTCGCCGTGCGCACTTCCAGCGGTCACCGATATCTCAAGCGCCTCATGCGCGGCGCCAGCAGGCGCCACTTCAATCTGGAAAGCTGGAACGCCAGGACGATCGAGGACGTCGAGCTTGAATGGGTTGGCGAAATCTACCTGACCGTTCGGGCGGGACAGATCCGACGTATCGAAGCAAAGGAACGCGCCGCCGCCTCTCGGCGTCGGGCCAAGATCGAGGCCGAGACTGCCGGTATGGACGAATTGCCCTTGGAAGATCGAAAAGTCTCATAGCGGTTTTCGCACCGCGCTTGTGCGGTTTTTTTACCGATCATGATTGACTGTCGGTTTTTTTACCGATAACTTCTGCCCCCACTCGCATCCCGCGAGCGGAGACAGAACTATGATCCGTTACGAACTTCACGAAACTATGCCGAAGCCGGCCAAGGCTGCTTTGGTCGAGAAATCGCTTGTCGAGCGCATGGCTGACCGCGTTCTCGAACTTGGCATGAACGGCATCGCCGTCACCAAGGACGCGCTGTTCGAGCACACCAGCTTCACGCTGGAAGAAATCGAGCAGCACGGGCGCGAGGCCTGCAACCTCGCCCGTTCGCGCGCCGTCCGCCAGATGAGCTGACGGGC
>NZ_RZRY01000099.1:0-14042 GCF_003998035.1 Mesorhizobium sp. M2A.F.Ca.ET.039.01.1.1
GCATCATAGGGAGAGAAAACTGTTACCTATGTATCCGGTTCAAAGTGTTACCCATCTATCCGCTGGACAGCCGCGCCGCCGGCGCCCATTCTGTGCGTCGAAAATTGGCGAAGGCCGGGACAACAGCGTCTTTCTCCCCGTCACTATACGGGGAGAAATGCCCGGCAGGGCAATGAGGGGCAGCACCGGACTCTCAGAAAAAGGGCTACGTCTAGACGGCCAGCCGCCACGCCTCTGCGTAGTCGCCCCAGACCGGTTCCGCTTGTGGTTCCGTTTGTTCGCCCTTGCTTGCTGTGTCAATGCCATCCGACGCCAACAGCGCGGCGCCGATGCTGGTCCCGGTCGAGGTCTCCGACGCGACGACGGATCGGCCCGTCGCCGCCGCCAGCATTTTGATGAAAAGCGGGTTGCGCGCGAATGGTCCCTCGACGGTTGTCGGCCCATCGCCGCCGATCAATTCCAGGCAGGTCGCGCTCATCAGCGCGAGATAGAACGAGATGGCGGCGAAGCGTTGCCCGGGGCTCAAGCCCCCGGCATTGACCCACTGCGCGGCGCGATGCGGAAAGGGTCCGGAACCCTGCTGCGTCGAAGGCAGAAGCTGAACCTGGCGCGCCAGCACGGCGGCGACATCGTCATCGCTCCACTCCTGCGGCTGGCCCTCGGTCAGCAGCGAAAACTCGCGTCCCCCCATGAACCGCGCAGACGGCACCGGATCGCCCAGCGCGTTGACATTGACCAGCGTGTCGCGCGCCGCATCGAGCTCGACCTTCCGGCCGCCCACGGCCATCGACACCACCCATGTGCCGGTCGAGACGACGGAGAAGGGCGGCGCGTCGGACAGCAGGTGCGGCAGCAGCGAGGCGTTGGAATCGTGCAGTCCGCAGAAAACCGGGGTCTGTGGGGCGAGCCCCGTCCGTTGCGCAATCGTTGGCAGGATCGGGCCAAGCCGGTCCTTGGCCTGCCGCACCGGCGCCATCAACCGGCGCCAGCCCATCCTGTCGACCAGCGAGGAATAGTCGGATGTCCAGGGATTCCACAGATCGGTGTGGCAGCCGAGCGACGTCACCTCATTGGCGGCGACGCCGGTCAACCGCAGCGCCCAGTATTGCGGATACATCAGCATTGCGGCGGCTCGTGCGAATTCCGGCGGGAAGCGCTTCTGCTGCCAGAAGAACTGCGCGCCGAGATTGAGGCCGATCGGCAGCCGCGGCGTGCCGGTCTCGGCGAAGGGCGGACGAACAGCATCGTAGTCGGCCGCAAGCTGGTCGGGGCCGTCGAACTCGTAGTCGAGAACCGGCAGCGCCAGTTCGCCGGCGGCGCCGACCAGCGCGCCGGTCGCGCCATGCGTGGTGATCGAGATCGCATCGATGCGCCGTTCGCGGTTGAGATCGGCTAGGCTGTTCAGGATGAACGTCCACAGCGCCTCGACATCGTGATGCGGGTAGGGCGCCTGCCGCACCGGCGCGTTGGCGATACGGCGCAGCGCGATCTCGCTCAATGTCGCGAGATCGACCAGCGCCACCTTGGCGTTGGTCTTGCCGATATCGATGACGGCGACGATCATGCCATATGGAACATTGTTTCGAGCGGCACCGCCACCGGCTCGTTATCGGGCTTGGTCTCCATGAGGTCGGCCATACGCGCCCACCAGCGCTGCATCACCGGGTGCTTCGGCAGGTCGGCCATGCCATGGTCATCGCGGCGCCACAGCACCCCGAACAGGATATTAGTCTCCTCGTCGAGATGGATCGAATAATCGGAGACGGCGGCCTCTCTCAGAAGTGCAACCAGCTCAGGCCAGATCTCATCATGGCGGCGCTTGTACTCGGCCTTCATGCCGGGATTGAGCTTCATCTTGAAGGCGTATTTCTCCATCAGGCGAAGCGTCCTTCACGCAGCCGCCGCCAGACGATCGGCAATGCAATGACGATGATCAGCAACAAGCCGATGAAGATCGACATGACGATGCCCGGCACGTTGAGCAAACCAAGCCCAAACGTCACCAGCCCCATGATGAAGGCGGCCAGCACGACGCCAAGGATGCTGCCGGCGCCGCCGAGGATCGACACACCCCCAAGCACCACCATGGTGATCGCTTCGAGCTCATAACCCTGCGCGATCGACGGTCGCGTCGATCCGAGCCGCGAGGTGATCAGCACCGAAGCGATGCCCGACATCAGCCCGGTCAGGCAGAACAGGATGAATTTTATACGGTCGACCCGCACGCCGGAAAACTGGCAGGCGACCGGATTGTTGCCAATGGCGAAGACGCGGCGGCCGAAGCTCGTGCGGTGCAGCACGAACCAGTAGATCAGCGCCGCGACGAGGAACAGCGCCAGCTCGAACGAGAAGACCCACCAGGCATAGCCCTGGCCGAAGAACGCAAAACTTTCCGGATAGCCTTTGTAGGCCTGGTCGCCGAGGATGATGAAGGCGATGCCGCGAAACAGGCTCATCGTGCCGATGGTGACGACGATGGACGGCAGGCCGAGCCGCGTGACGAGCAGCCCGTTGAAGGCGCCGCAGGCGAGGCCGACGGCAATGCCGATCGCCACCAGCACCGGCGTGCCGGCGCCGGCCTGCACCGCCATGCCCATCATGGTCGAGGCCAAAGCCACGATCGCGGCGACCGACAGATCGATCTCGCCGGAGATCATCAGCAGCGCCATCGCAAGCGCGATCAGCCCCTTTTCCGTAAAGTTGAAGGTCAGGTCCGACAGCGACCACGGGTCGAGGAAATAGGGCGAAGCAAAACTGTTCACCGCGAAAATGGCGACCGCGATGACGACCAGCAGCGCCTCCCAGGAGAAGATCGCCGAGGAAAGCGGCTTGTCGAGCCGGTCGGGGATGTGGCGCGGGGCAGGGGTGTCGGTCATGCCGCTTCCGCCTTTCTCAGGATGATGCGGCCCTGCCGGCGCTCGCCGCGCGCGTTGAGCACCACGGCCAGGATGATGGCGCTGCCCGAGATCGCCATCTGCCAGAAGGGCGAGATGTTGATGACCGGCAGCGCGTTGGAGATGATGCCGAGGAACAGCGCGCCCAGCACTGCGCCGCCGACCGAGCCGATGCCGCCGGCGATCGAGATGCCGCCGATGACGCAGGCGGCGATGATGTTGAGCTCATAGCCGTTGGCGACCTCGACCGAAGCGATCACATAGCGCGAGATCCAGAGGTAGCCAGCAAGCCCG
Source organism: Mesorhizobium sp. M2A.F.Ca.ET.039.01.1.1 (assembly GCF_003998035.1). Taxonomy (NCBI): domain Bacteria; kingdom Pseudomonadati; phylum Pseudomonadota; class Alphaproteobacteria; order Hyphomicrobiales; family Phyllobacteriaceae; genus Mesorhizobium; species Mesorhizobium sp. M2A.F.Ca.ET.039.01.1.1. The sequence continues at coordinate 3,189 of NZ_RZRY01000099.1, forward strand.
CCGATCATGCCGGAAATGCAAAAGACGATGAATTTGGTGCGGCCGACATCGATGCCGGCATAGACCGAGGCGGTGGGGTTGACGCCGATGGCGTAGATCGAGCGGCCGATCGCGGTCCGCGTCATCACCAGGAAGAACAGCGCGATCACGATGATGGCGATCCAGGACAGCACTGGAAGGCCGAGGAAGGCGGCGCGCTGGAAATTGATGAAGTCGGGGCTCATCTGGTCGGCATTGACCCAGGCGCCGCCGGAGACGACGAAGGTGGCGCCACGATAGATGGTGAGGGTGCCGAGCGTCACCACGATCGAGGGAACGTTCAGCCGCCACACCAGGAAACCGTTGATCGCGCCAAGCACCAGCCCGACGGCGAGCGCGATGACGATCAGCACCGGGATCGGGATCGCCGGATGCGCGGCGTTGAGCATCGCCACTACCATGCCGGTGAAACAGAGATTGGACGCCATCGAGAGGTCGATCGAGCGCGTCAGGATCACCACCATCTGTCCCAGCGCCAGGATCATCAGGATCGATGTGTCGTTGAACACCTGGCGCAGATTGGCCGGATCGGCGAAGCCGGGGAAGCGCGTCGAGATCAGTCCGATCAGCACGACGATGCCGGCGAGCAGCCAGATTTCTCGGTATTTGAGGAAGCTCTTCATGCCGCGATTCCCGCTGCGGTTCGAACCAGCGTCTCGGCGTCGAGGCCCTTGTTGTCATAGGTCGCGGCGATGCGGCCCTCTCGCATGACGACGACACGGTCCGACATGCCGAGGATTTCCGGCAGCTCCGACGACACCATGATCACCGAAAGCCCCTGCGCGACCAGCTCGGCCATGAAGCCATGCACGGCGGCCTTGGAGCCGATGTCGATGCCTTTGGTCGGCTCGTCGAGGATGATGACCTTGGGCGCTGTGGCCAGCCATTTGGCGATGACCACCTTCTGCTGGTTGCCGCCGGAAAGCGTGCCGACATCCTGGCTGAGCGATGAGGCGCGCAGGTCCAGCCGCTCGGTGTAGGAACGGGCGAGCGAGAACTCTTCCGCCAGCCTCAGCACGCCGGATTTCGAGGTGCGCGCCAGCGAGGGCAGGGATACGTTCTGGAATATCGGCAGGCCGATGACAACGCCCTGCTTGCCGCGCTCTTCCGGCACATAGACGATGCCGGCCCCGATCGAATCCGCGGCCGATTTCGGCGCGATCGATGTACCGTCCAACGAGATAGTGCCTCGGCTGGTGCGGGTGATGCCGGCGATCGCCTGCATGACCTCGCTGCGCCCGGCGCCGACGAGCCCGTAGAAGCCGAGGATCTCGCCCTTGCGCAGCTCGAAGCCGATGTTGTCGAACTCGGTCGGATGCGACAGGCCCGAAACCGACAGCACCGGCGCGCCGATCTTCGGCTCGCGCTGCGGGAAGATATGGTCGACGTTGCGGCCGACCATCATGCGCACGATCTCGTTCTGGCCGGTGTCCTTGAGCAGCCCTTCGCCGACCATCTCGCCGTCGCGGAAGACGGTGTAGCGGTCGGCGATGCGGTAGATCTCGTCGAACTTGTGGCTGATGAAGAGCACCGCCTTGCCGTCGCTCTTCAGGAATTCGATCAAAAGGAAAAGCTCCTCGATCTCCTTCATCGAAAGCGCCGCGGTCGGCTCGTCCATGATGACGATGCGCGCATCGATCGACATCGCGCGCGCCACCGCAACCAGGTGCTTGTTGGCGATGCCGAGGTCCTTCAGGCGCGCGTCGGCGTCGATATGGCCGGCGCGCATCGTCTCCAGCACCTCGCGGGCATTGCTGCGCATCGTGGGCCAGTCGATGGTGCCGAAGCGGGTGCGCGGCGCGTGGCCGAGGAAGATGTTTTCGGCCACCGAAAGGTCGTCGAACAGCACGGTTTCCTGGTGGATGGCGGTGATGCCGTGGCCGAATGCTGCGTGCGCGCTGGGCAGCGTGGTGGCCTGGCCGTCGATGCCGATCTCGCCGGAATCGGGCTGGTAAATGCCGGTCATGATCTTGACCAGCGTCGACTTGCCGGCGCCGTTCTCGCCGATCAGCGCCGTCACCTGCCCCGGGTAGAGCGACAGGCTGACATTGTGCAGGGCGCGGACGCCCGGGAAGCTTTTCGAGATGCCCGCGAGCGTCAAGCGGGGGGCCGAGGTTGCGAGCCGCTCGTCTGCTTTGCCGTGATGGGCCGTCGTATCCATAGTCGTATCAAGCCCAGTGAATCGCTTGCGTGTCGCCTCCCCCTCACCCGACCCCCGCTTCGCTCGGCCGACCTCTCCCCGAGGGGAGAGGAGGTTTGCGAGCTTGGCTCCAGGCTCTTCTCCCCGCCGGGGAGAAGGTGGCCGCGAAGCGGCCGGATGAGGGGGCAGCGCCGTCGGTCCAGGATCAGTAGATCTTGGAGAACTTCTCGATGTTGGTCTTGTCGAATTGGAAGGGCGGAGCCATCGCGGCCGAGTTGGTGTCGTCGAGCGTCACCTTGCCGACGCGGCCGATCGACAGCGTGGCGCCGGGCTTGGCCTCTTCCTTCTTCACCGCCAGGTCGTGCGCGAGGTAGATCGCCGAGTAGCCGAGGTCGATCGGGTTCCACAGCGCGACCGCTTGCGATGCGCCGTTGTCGATGAATTTCTTGAACTCGGACGGCAGTGCCAGCCCGGTGACATTGACCTTGCCGATCAGGTTCTCGTCGGTGACGACCTGCGCGGCGGCGACGACGCCGACGGTGGTCGGCGCGATGATCGCCTTGAGGTTCGGATAGGACTTCAAGAGGCCCTTGGCTTCGTCGGTGCTCTTGGCCGAGTCGTCGTCGCCGTAGACGGTGGCGACCAGCTTGATCTTCGGGAACTTCTCGGGCAGCACCTTCTTGGCCGCCTCGATCCAGGCATTCTGGTTGGTCGCCGTCGAGGAGGCCGAGAGGATCGCGACGTCGCCGCCTTCCGGCAAATAGTCGGCGGCGAGCTTGATGATGGTCTCTCCGATCAGGCCGGTGTCGGACGGGTTGAGGTGGAGCTGGCGGCCTTCCTTGGCGACGCCCGAGTCCCAGGAGATGACGGTGATGCCGCGATCCATCGCCTTCTTCAGCACCGGCACCAGCGCGTCGGCGTCATTGGCCGAAACGGCGATGGCATTGACCTTCTGCGCGATCAGCGAGTTGATCACCTCGATCTGCGCTTCGGCGGTGGCTTTGGTCGGGCCGGTGTAGATGACGTCGACATCGCCCAATTCCTTGGCCGCTTCCTCGGCGCCCTTGTTGGCGGCGTCGAAGAAGCCGTTGCCGAGCGACTTCACCACCAGCGCGATCTTGACGTTCTCGGCATAGGCGGCATTCACGAACATGGCGGCGGAAAAGGCCGCCGTGACCAGCAGTTTCTTCAAAAAGCTCATCGAATATCCTCCCTTGAGCGTTGCATTCCATCGCCGCTGCGGGCGTGAGTTTCCCTCAGGCCTGCAGTGAAGATTCTTCCCTGTCGCTTGGCTGTCTGCGGGCGACGATCAGCGCCACGCCCGCCGTTTCCAGCATCTTGGCCTCCCGGTCCTCGATGCCGTCGTCGGTGATCACGGTTGCGATGCGCGATAGCCCGCACAGGATCAGGCTGGAGCGCATGCGGAATTTGGTGGAATCAACCAGCACCACCAATTCGTCGGCTTGGTCGATCAGCTTCTGCTCGGCCTGGATCAGCAGCGGATCGCCCTCCATCAGCCCGAGCGGCCCCAGGCCCTGCGCGCCCATGAACATGCGCCGCGCATAGAAATTGCGCGTCACGTCATTGTCGAAGGGCGACAGGATGATGTTCTGCTCGCGGTAGATCGTGCCGCCCGACAGCATCACCGTGTTTTTGGAATGCTTGAGCAGGTGCTCGGCGATCGGGAACGAGTTGGTGAAGATCGGCATGCGGCGTCCGGTCAGTAAATGCACCATCTGGAAGGTGGTGGTGCCGCCATTGATGATGATCGGCTCGCCGTCGGCGCACAGATTCACCGCTTCCCGCGCGATCGCCCGCTTCTGCGCGGCGTTCAGCGTTTCGTTGACGGAGAAGGGCCGGCCGGCAAGGCCGATGAATTGCGGCGGCGAGATCGCCTCGGCGCCGCCGCGCACCCGGCGCAGGCGCTTTTGCACATGCAGCGCCGCGATGTCGCGCCGGATCGTCGCCTCGGAGGAGTCCGTCAGCTCGACCATCTCCTGCACCGTCACCACAGGCTTTTCCTGGACGGCGGACAGAATGATCCTGTGGCGCTCTTTTTCGTGCATGGTTCCTCCCTGCCCAAACATCAGGCCTCAGAAAACGCGCAGTGTCAATCATTTCCGATCATATATTTTCATTGTGCAGTGCAATATGATCGATATTGATCGTTTGTGATTGACAAGCGGGGCGCTTGCGTAGACATTCCCGAGCAAGAAATGAGGAGCGCGACATGCGCTCCAAGGGAGGATACCTATGCTCGACAAGCGCTCCGGCTCGCGCCTCGCCAATCTGTGGGACGATGCAAAAGCCGAAGGGATGAGCGGTCCCGAGCTCCTGGTCTATCGCTCGAACACGCTGGGATCCGACAAGCGCGTCACCAATTATGGCGGCGGCAACACCTCGTCCAAGGTCTGGCAGAAGGACCCGCTGACCGGCGAGGATGTCGAGGTCCTGTGGGTGAAGGGCTCCGGCGGCGACAGCGCCTCGATCAAGCTGGACGGTTTCGCCACCCTCTACATGGACAAGCTGCGCGCCATCAAGGGGCTCTATCGCGGCGTCGAGCACCAGGATGAGATGGTGGGCTATCTGCCCCACTGCACCTTCAACCTCAATCCGCGCGCGGCCTCGATTGACACGCCGCTGCACGCCTATGTGCCGAAGGCTTGCGTCGACCACATGCATCCCGACGCCATCATCGCGGTCGCGGCGGCCAACGATTCCAAGGCGATCACCAAGGAGATCTTCGGCGACGCCATCGGCTGGCTGCCCTGGAAGCGGCCGGGCTTCGAGCTTGGCCTGTGGCTGGAGAAATTCTGCCTCGAAAATCCTGAGGCCAAGGGCGTTGTGCTTGAAAGCCACGGCCTGTTCACCTGGGGCTGCACGCCCAAGGAATGCTACGAGACCACGATCTCGGTGATCAACCAGGCAATCGAGTGGTTCGAGCGCCGGTCGGAACGCGTGGCTATTTTTGGTGGCGAGGCGGTGCAATCGCTCGACGCGCCGGCGCGCCGTGCCATTGCCGCCAAGCTGATGCCGAGGATCCGCGGCCTGATTTCCGAAAAGAGCCATAAGCTCGGCCATTTCGACGATCAGCCGGCCGTGCTCGAATTCGTCAATTCCAGGGATTTGCGGCCGCTGGCGGCGCTTGGCACCTCCTGCCCGGACCATTTCCTGCGCACCAAGATCCGGCCGCTGGTCATCGAGTTCGATCCGGCGAAGCCAGATATCGACGCCGTCATCGCACGGCTTGCCGACGACATTGCCGAATACCGCGTCGGCTACCAGGCCTATTACGACGCCTGCAAGCATGCGGACTCGCCCGCCATCCGCGACCCCAATGCGGTGGTCTATCTGATGCCCGGTGTCGGCATGTTCACCTTCGCCGGCGACAAGGCGACGGCGCGCATCTCCGGCGAGTTCTATGTCAACGCCATCAACGTCATGCGCAGCGCCTCGACAGTCTCGTCCTATGTCGGCCTGCCGGCGCAGGAGGCTTTCGACATCGAATATTGGCAACTCGAGGAAGCCAAGCTCCAGCGCCTGCCGAAGCCGAAGGCGCTGGCCGGCCAGATCGCGCTGGTCACCGGCGGCGCCGGGGGCATCGGCCGCGCCACCGCCAACCGGCTGCTGCGCGAAGGCGCCTGCGTCGTGCTTGCCGATATAGACGAGGCCGCTTTGGCCAGTGCCAATGACGAGCTCTCGAAAACCTTCGGAAGGGACTTCGTCCGTCCGGTGCGGATCGACGTCACCTCCGAGGAGCAAGTGCTTTCCGGCTTCGCCGAAACGGCGGTCGAATTCGGCGGCATCGACATCCTGGTTTCCAATGCCGGCCTGGCCTCCTCGGCGCCGATCGAGGAGACGACACTGGCCTTGTGGAACAAGAATATGGACATCCTGTCCACCGGCTATTTCCTGGTTTCGCGCGAGGCTTTCCGTCTGTTCCGCGCCCAGAAGATCGGCGGCAACGTCGTCTTCGTCGCCTCCAAGAACGGGCTCGCCGCCTCGCCGAATGCGTCGGCCTATTGCACCGCCAAGGCCGCGGAGATCCATCTTGCCCGCTGCCTCGCGCTGGAGGGGGCCGAAGCGCAGATCAGGGTCAACGTCGTCAATCCGGACGCCGTGCTGCGCGGCTCGAAAATCTGGACCGGCGAGTGGAAGGAACAGCGCGCCGCGGCTTACAAGATGTCGACCGACGACCTCGAGGAGCATTACCGCTCGCGTTCGATGCTGAAGCGCTCGGTGTTCCCGGAAGACATTGCCGAGGCGATCTATTTCTTAGCCTCCGACATGTCGGCCAAATCGACCGGCAACATCGTCAATGTCGACGCCGGCAACGCGCAAAGCTTTACGCGCTAGGCGCCCTTTCCTTCTCCCCGTCTCTATACGGGCAGTTGAGGAGTGGCCGCGTAGCGGTCGAAAAGCCAATTGCTTGGCTTTTCGAAGGACGAAAGCCCGAAGGGCGGATGAGGGGCGGCGCCAGCCGAACGCATTCTTGGGAGGAATTGCATGTCCGAAACAATTATCCGCGCCGACATAGTCGCCAGCCACAACACCGCGCGCCAACCCGACCTCGAGCGCGACTACGCCTCGCTCGGCGAACGCCTCGACCGCCGCGGCATCGCCAACGACGCCATCCGCGACAAGGTCGAGAAATTCGGCGTGGCGATCCCGTCCTGGGGCGTCGGCACCGGCGGCACGCGTTTCGCGCGTTTCCCCGGTCCCGGCGAGCCGCGCGACATCTTCGACAAGATCGAGGACTGCGCCGTCATTGCCCAGCTGACGCAGGCAACGCCGACCGTCTCGCTGCACATCCCCTGGGACAAGGCTGATCCGAACCGGCTGAAGCAGGCGGCCTCGCGCTTCGGCCTCGGCTTCGACGCCATGAACTCCAACACTTTCTCCGACGCCAAGGATCAGAAGCTATCCTACAAGTTCGGCTCGCTCTCGCATGCCGATGCCGGCACGCGCCGGCAGGCGGTCGAGCACAATCTCGAATGCATCGAGATCGGCAAGACGCTGGGCTCCAAGGCGCTGACGGTGTGGATCGGCGACGGCTCGAACTTCCCCGGCCAGGTCAATTTCGCAAAGACCTTCGAGCGCTATCTGGACGCGATGCGGGAGATCTATGCCGGCCTACCGGACGACTGGCGGCTGTTCACCGAGCACAAAATGTATGAGCCGGCCTTCTATTCGACGGTCGTGCAGGACTGGGGCACCAACTACATTATCGCGCAAGAGCTCGGCGCCAAGGCCTTCTGCCTTGTCGACCTCGGCCACCACGCGCCCAACGTCAACATCGAGATGATCGTGTCGCGGTTGATCCAGTTCGGCAAGCTGGGCGGTTTCCACTTCAACGATTCCAAATATGGCGACGACGACCTCGATGCCGGCTCGATCGATCCCTACCGGCTGTTCCTCGTCTTCAACGAACTGGTCGATGCGGAGCTCTCCGGCGCCAAGGGTTTCAATCCCGCCCATATGCTCGACCAGAGCCACAACGTCACCGATCCGATCGAGAGCCTTATGCTGTCGGCGGTCGAGGTGCAGCGCGCCTACGCGCAGGCGCTGCTGGTCGACCGCAAGGCGCTCGAAGGTTTCCAGGAGGAGAACGACGCGCTGATGGCGACGCAGACGCTTAAAAGCGCCTACCGCACCGATGTGGAGCCGATCCTCGCCATGGCGCGCCTGCGGACCGGCGGCGCCATCGATCCGGTCGCGGCCTATCGCGAAGCGGGTTATCGCGCGAAGGTCGCGGCGGAGCGGCCGGCTGTCGCCAGCGGCGGCGGCGGCATCGTCTGATAGGCTGCGCCACTCCCCCTCATTCGGCCGCTTCGCGGCCACCTTCTCCCCGAGGGGAGAAGAGATCGGCGCAAGCTCCTCTCCCCTTGGGGAGAGGTCGGATTGCCCGAATTGCCCTTGCAATTCGACTTGGCAATCCGGGTGAGGGGGTCTCTCGCGCTACTTCAATTGTTATTGGACTAATTCGCTCCGACGGTTTTTCCTAGGCATTTCGACGCCAGGAGCACCGCCATGCCCTTGACCCGCCGGTCGCTGATCGCCGTCAGCCTTTCGCTTGCCTCTGCCTTCATTCCGGCCGTTGCCGCCTTCGCCGGTCGCCCGTTCCGGCCAAGGGTGAGCACGGCATGGTGGTCACGGAGCAGCATCTGGCGACCGAAGTCGGCGTCGACGTGCTGAAGAAGGGCGGCAACGCCGTCGATGCCGCTGTCGCGGTCGGCTACGCGCTGGCCGTCGTCTTTCCCGAAGCCGGCAATATCGGCGGCGAAGGGTTCATGACCATCCGGCTGAAGGACGGCCGCACCACCTTCATCGATTTCCGCGAGCGCGCGCCGCTCGCCGCCGCGAGAACCATGTATCTCGACAAGGACGGCAAGCCGATCAAGGGCGCCAGCCTCGATGGCTATCTTGCCGTCGGCGTGCCGGGCTCGGTGGCCGGCTTCGAGATGGCGCGCGAGAAATATGGCACGCTCTCAAGGCAGGATCTGATGGCGCTGGCGATTGCCTACGCCAGGGCTGGTTTTGTCCTCAACCAGGGCGACGCGGCTTGGTTCGCCGACAGCGCCGACCGGCTGGCGAAGGACCCGGCGGCGGCCGCGATCTTCCTGAAAAAGACGGCAAGCCTTATGGCATCGGCGAGAAGCTCGTTCAGCCGGACCTCGCCGCCTCGCTGTCGGCGATCTCGCAAAAGGGGGCGGACGCCTTCTAAAAGGGCGCCATCGCCGACGCCATCGTCAAGGCGAGCGGCGCCAGGGGCGGCATCCTCGCCAAGGGCGATTTCGAGCAATATGCGGTGCGCGAATTGAAGCCGGTGACCTGTTCCTACCGCCGCTACGAGATCATCTCCTCGCCACCGCCAAGCTCGGGCGGCGTCATCATCTGCGAGATTCTGAACATCCTGGAGGGCTATCCGCTCTCCTATCTCGGCTCGGCTTCCGCCGAGACGGTCCATGTCATGGTCGAGGCGATGCGCCATGCCTATGTCGATCGCAATTCGGCGCTGGGTGACCCGGATTTCGTCGAAAATCCGGTCTCGAAACTGCTTGACAAGGGCTACGCCATGGACATCCGGGACAAGATCGATCCCTTCCGCGCCGGCGTCTCGAAGGACTTGATGCCGAAGGGTCTTGGCGAGTCGAAGGAGACGACCCACTATTCGATCATCGACAAGGACGGCAACGCGGCCGCGGTCACCTACACGCTGAACGGCTCCTTCGGCGCCGGCGTCGTCGCCGAAGGCACCGGCATCCTGCTCAACAACGAGATGGACGACTTCACCCAGAAGCCCGGAGTGCCCAACCTCTACGGGCTGGTCCAGGGCGAGGTCAACGCCATTCAGCCGAAGAAGACGCCTTTATCCTCGATGAGCCCGACGATCGTAACGAAGGATGGCAAGCCGTTCATGGTCATCGGCAGCCCGGGCGGCTCGCGCATCATTACCATCACCCTGGAGGTGATCGTCAACGTCATCGACCACGGTATGGACATCCAGGAAGCCATCGACGCGCCGCGCATTCACCATCAATGGCTGCCGGACACGGTCTATGTCGAACCTTTTGGGCTTTCGCCGGACACGGAGCGGCTGCTTGCCGGCATGGGCTATCATCTCGACCTCAGCGACGAGACCTGGGTCCGGGCCGCCGGCATCCTTGTCGGCGGCAAGAGCCTGGCGGAGATCGAGAAGGGCGGCGGCGCCCGCTACAACGGCGCCATGGACAGTCGCGCGGCTGCCGGCGAGGCGCTGGGAGATTAATTGATCAGGTCACCAACGTGATGGTCGAGGCGATCAGCATGACGGCGGCAATGGCCACAAACAGCGCGTAGATGCGCGGGCGGTCGAGCAGCAGCGCATTGCCGGAAATCCAGGCCGCCGTGGCGCCGCCGAGCGCGAACAGGAAGCCGTTGCGGTGGCCGAAGGACATGGAGGCGGCCATCAGGCCGCCGATGATCAGCGCGCCGAAGACGATGATGACGGCGACCGCGTATTTCTCGAAATCATTGCCGCCGCCCATCACCGGCCCCATCGCGTTGAGATTGGGCAGGTCGTCCGGATCGAAAGGGTTGGCCGAGCCGTATTCGTCTTGACCGAGGGATTCGCGCATCATTCGTTCTCCGCTGGGCGGCAACAAACCATCAACGCCTGCCAAGCGCAACCCGGCAACGCCATCGCGCCGATGCGTTCACTGGCCGGCTGGTGCCAACGTGCCACGGTTTGCCGGACAAGCTCAACGGCCGGAGATTGGATCGGGTTCCACGAGCTTGATCTATCTGGAAAAATCGCTGCGCACGATGCCGTGCCGCTGCAACTTGTCATAGAAGGTCTTGCGCGGAATACCGAGCGCCTCGATGGTGCGGCGGACGTCGCCTTCATTGCGACCAAGTGTCTCGCGGATGATGTCGGCCTCGTAGCGATCGAGCCGTTCGGGCAACGGCATCGCGGCGTCGCTCTCCATTGCCGCAGGGGAAGGCGTTTCGGCGACATCCTCAAGCCCGAGCACCAAGCGTTCGGCGAAATGGGCGAGTTCGCGTACATTGCCCGGCCAGTCGTGCTCCCTGAGATGGCGCTGGACCGCCGCCGAGGTCGCCGGCACGGCTCGCCGGAACCGTGCGGCGGCCCGCTCGGCGAAATAGCCGAACAGCAGCGGCACGTCGTCCCGCCG
>NZ_RZRY01000009.1:0-33615 GCF_003998035.1 Mesorhizobium sp. M2A.F.Ca.ET.039.01.1.1
GCCCCGGAATGCTGAACTGACCCCATAAAGTTGGACGGTTCATTGAGCTGGTGGATTTAAGGGCTGTGTCCTGTATTGCACAGGGCTCAGCCCTTTCAGTTTCAGTTTGATGCGGCGGTGGTTGTAATAGTCGATGTAGCGCACGATGGCCGTATCGAGGCTTTGGACGGTTTCGAAGCTTTCCGGATGGAAGAGTTCGGACTTGAGCGTGGCGAAGAAGCTCTCCATCGGTGCGTTGTCGAGGCAATTGCCTTTGCGTGACATGCTCTGAGCAAGGCCTCTGGCTTCCAGCCTGCGCTGGAATGCCGGCATCTGGTATTGCCATCCCTGATCGGAATGCAGGATTGGCCGTTCGTCCTCATCGAGCCGGGCAAGGGCTTTGGTCAGCATATTGTCCACCAGCTTGAACAGCGGCCTTCGTGAGGTTTCGAACGCGAGGATCTCGCCATTGTAGAGATCCATGATGGGTGACAGGTAGAGCTTGTCGCCGGCCACGCTGAACTCCGTCACGTCGGTCACCCACTTGCGGTTGGCGCGCTCCGCGTTGAACTTGCGCTGCAAGAGATCGGGAGCGGTCCGCCCAACCTCGCCCCTGTAGGAACGATACTTCTTCGGCCTGACCAGCGACTTCAATCCCATCCCGGCCATCAGGCTCTGGACCGTCTTGTGATTGACGCGTTGACCCAACTGGCGCAGTTGCGCGGTCACCCGGCGATAGCCATAGCGGCCCTTGTGGCTGTCGAAGATGGCCTTGATCGCCTCCTTCAGCGCCGCATGGCGGTCTGGGCGCGAAGCTGCCTTTTGCCCGTAATAGAACGTGCTGCGCGGCAGCTTCGCCAGTTCGAGCAGGCCCTTAAGCGGATGCAACGGCCTTAACGCCTGGACGGCTTGCGCTTTTTGGGCGCGTGTTCCTGCGTTAAGGCCTTCAGTTTTTTTAGGTAGGCGTTCTCCATCCGCAGCTGCTTCAGTTCGGCCAGCAGTTCTTCACGGCTTTTGGCCTCGTCACTGGCTGCAACAGGCACTGCGGGGGCCGGCGGCTTCGACATGGGGCGTCCTCTGGGACGTGGGCCGAGCGCCTCTATCCCGCCAGCATGATAGCGCTTCTCCCAGCCCGCCAGGCAACTGGCATTGCGGATATTGAACAGCGCCGCGGTCTGGCGATACGACAGGCCTTCCTTCCACATCCGCTCGAGCACGCACAGCTTGAACGCCGCGTCGTAACGACCGTATTTGCCAGACAGCCCGGCATCGCCATGCGCCTGGTACAGGCCAACCCACTTGCGGACAGTCGCCGCGTCAACTCCACGCTTCGACCCAGCACTCGCGTAGCTTTCATTCCCGCACAAATAGCTATCGACAACCGAGCGCTTGAAACGCGAACTGTGTTTGGACATGCAAAACCCCCGAAGGTTGTGTCCAACTTTCGGGGGTCAGTTCAATGCTACGGGGCCTTTTTTGCAATGCGCGCGCTTGAGATATTCCGCCAATGTTGCGTCCCGCAAAATTGCCTCGGGAAGCTTATCTGCAGCCTGCCCTATAGGAGGTCCGCGGCGATGACAAGGATGTAGATCCAAGTCGTCACGATCGCACGAGTTCGCTGCCCCTGTTCGTCACCAGAACCTGGAGGATCGACAGCGCCAGCGAATCTCGGCTTTATGTAGGTGTCTAGTTGTCGAGAAGGCTTGGGCCTCGACAACTACCTTGCCTTTGGGCTGTTGTTTGATTGTTAATGTGAACAAAAATTCCGGAACAACCGGAATGTATTGCGGAGAAGGTGTCTTGGGGGAAAAATTTCTAATTAAGTTTCCGCCGCCGGAGGCGCGGCTAAAACGCGCGGTTCGCCAACATCTGAAGCGTCTCGGATTTAAAAAGGGTAAGAACGGCCAACTGTTGTCCCCCGGCCAGGACAAGCAGGCGGTACGACTTGTTCATGCGGAACAACGTAACGATAAGCTCGAAGCGAACGCGGCATTCCTTGCGCGATTTGAAGCGAAGCTGTTGCCGCATTTTGCGGATGGCAACGAGATCGAACCTGCAAACATCAGGTTGGTGCTTCGGCGGGTGCGCAGTGACACGAAGGATGCCGACCTATTTCGGCTGGCTACACTAACTTGGTCCGTACCTGTGTCGGCAGGTTTTGGCCGACGCCTGCGTTACCTGGTGTGGGACGAGAGTCACGATCGCTTGGCGGGCATCATCGCGTTGGGCGATCCCGTGTTCAATCTGTCAGTACGGGACAAGTTGGTGGGTTGGAACTCAACTGACCGATCGTTGAGGCTGGTCCATCTGCTTGACGCTTATGTGCTGGGTGCGGTGCCGCCGTACTCATTCCTCCTCGGCGGCAAGGCCGTGGCTGCCCTGGTGCGTACGAGGGAAGTAGTGCAGGACTTCAAGGATACCTATGGCGAGTCCGTCGGTATTATTTCAAGAGCCGCCAAGCATGCCAGCCTGCTGATGGTGACCACAACCTCATCGATGGGACGGTCGTCGGTCTATAATCGGCTGGCACTAAACGGCACACGATATTTTCAGCCGGTGGGCTATACGACTGGCTGGGGCCACTTTCACATCACCGATGCCTTGTTTGAGAAATTGCGGGCCTATCTCCGCCAGCTCAAGCATGATTATGCCGACCACCATGCGTATGGAAAGGGGCCGAACTGGAGGCTGCGAACCATCAAGGCCGCGCTTACTCGGCTAGGCTTCAAAGATTCGTTGCTCAAACACGGCATTCAGAGGCAGGTGTTTGTCTGCAACCTAGCCGCAAACACAGTCGAAATCCTGCGCGGAAGCGGCGCCGACCCTGATTACAGCGACCTACTAAGTGTAGCCGAGGTATCAGCGCTGGCTGTAAGTCGCTGGATGGCTCCGCGGGGCATTCGCGAGCCGGCTTTTCGCAATTGGCGCAGGGACCGCGTGTCGCTGCTGATCCGAGGCACCGTGGCTGGAACCCTCGACGAGTTGAGGGGGCAGGCAGCGTAAGCTGCCACTCGGGGGGCTGAGGGATGTATTTCGCCATCGACGTTGCGACAGGACAGCGAGTGTCGGCAACCTTGGCGCAGCGCTACCGCCGTTACACTTGTCCGGTATGTGGTACACGCGTGAGTCCTCGGCAGGGCACCTACCGCGAAGCGCACTTTGCTCACGTGTCGGGTGCCGCCCGGCCAGAATGCTATCTTTATCACTCGTCTGATGCTTGGCAGGGGCCGACGGCAGAGTCGGACCTGCACCCGCGGCGACAGCCTGCCGTCTCGTTCGCTCCACTCTCGCTTCACTTGCATGTCCAGCCGCCGGCCGGCAAGGTACCTGCTTCCTGGGGCCTGGAAGTGCAGATCCCGCGTGCGCCCACTCCGAAGGGCATGTTGACCTTCGATGGCGGTGGTGATGGGTTCCGGGTCCAAGTGGCGTGCGCCCGACTATACGCTGGAACGCAGACCTACGTCGTCAATCCCGATTCCCCAGCATTCCGCGTGGCTTGGGTCAGTCCGGATGTGGATACAGCTTTTAGCGACGCGGTGCAGGAACCGATATCCGGTCTGGACGCCGGGCGCCCCACGGTATTCTCAGCGGGCAGAGGCGGCCGTCAATCGTTGGCAGCCACACTCGACTGGGGTGCCACCTACTATTTCGTCCAACGTGCCGATTTGATTTCGAGTGTGCCATCTCAGCTCGCTGTCACCCGTCTCGCCAACCTTAAGCAATGGAGCTGTCTAGTGGTCACGCTACCGCAGGTGGCGGACGAGCAGTTAGCCGAGTGGATTCGGCAGGCGACCGGCCTGGCAGTGCAGCCTGCCAAGCGGCAGTGGGGTGTCGTGGCGCCAGCGATGCACTTTGTTGATACGTCTGCCAGAGTGGTGCTGGACACCAAGAGCGAACTCACACTTGCGATGCTCGCCGGCGATGCTGAAGATGACGCAATTCTAAATGCGCGTAGTGGCAGCGATGCAGCCAGCTTGCAGCTTGCACGCGGGGAATGGCAATTCGTAAGAGTTAGTGGCTTCTCGGCGGCTCAGCCGCCTGTCCTCGACATCGACGGACGGCTGTTGCCAGAACTTGTAGCCAGACCTGTCGCGCGGACAGCACAGGCGGCCCTGCTGGCCTTCGGCACACGCTCGATCTCGGCCAGCTCGGCGGAGGCGGAACCATTACTGGAACAAGTGCGGGGGGGCTCGCTCACCTTCACTGGCTTGCAGGTACCTAAGGGTCTCGTTCCTCGAGTTCGGTCCCGCCTAACAGACGCAGTCGATTGGAATGAGCATGCCTTGGCGACGGCACACGCCGAGATCTATTCGGCAAATGAAACAGTCACGTCGGAAGCCCTAGCCCAGTTACAAGACCTGCTGCGAGACACTGCGTGCGACGTCCACCTGGATCTAGGTCCATACGGGGGATGGTGGTTTGCTGGACGGTCGGCCACAGAGACGTCGGCCAGGCACATGCCACCTGTTACTCGCGCGCATGCCCGTTGGGTCCTTGGAGGCGCAGGAATTCCTTCAAGCTCCTACTCAGACGACGAAATAGCAGCCGTGTTGCGCACCTTAAATGCACCGCGTTGGCTAGAGTCCCACCGCCGTCTGGCCTTGACCCGAATTGCACGTGGCAGCGGGGACGCGAGATGACACAGCCGGTTCCCACCCCCCAAGCTGTCGAGCGGCTACGCGCGATCGGTGACCGCGAGTTGCTGGCCTTCTTCAATGAAGTAACCACAAAGACCAATCGGGCTTTGCTGAAGGTGCTGCCTATCGTTGACGGATTTCGCGCGGACAGCGTTGCGAGCCTGCCGAAGCGCAAGCAGGCACTGCTCCATCACTTGTTCAAGAAAGGCGGTGCCAAGGCCAACAAGGCGCGGGCCGAAAACGCTTATTACTATCTCTGGCGGGCATGGGCGGAGCAGCACCTAGAGCATGTTGAAGGCCTTGCCGCCCTGCTGGACGGGATTGAAAGCGCCACGGCAAAAGAACATCCCCAGGTGGCTATGGATCAGCCACAAGCTGAGATTGAAGCGCTGTTCCGCAGCCTGCACGAGCAGTCCTTTCTCAACCGCTGTGACGCAGAGATGATCGCGCGACTGCTTCAGTTTAGTCCGTTTGAGATCACCGATACCCTTCAACTGTTGGCAAGCGGTGCAAAACCCTTGGTGGCGGTGGAGAAAGACCGGGAGTTGTCGGTCTTGCCAAATCGCATTCAGGACCATGAGGAGCGGCTGCAAAGCTTGCAGGGCGACATTCAGGCCTTGTCGGGTGAAATTGCGCGTTTAGCGGATACCATTGCCGACCTTGTAGCTCGGCCAGCACCAGTGGTCGACGAAGACGCTTCGGCTCGCGCCCTGGAGAGCGTGCTTTCCGAATTGGCGGCCTTGCGGAAAGAATTGAATGTCCAAGGCCAGGCTGCGACGCGCGTGTCTGGCGCGACGGAGGCTCGCCTGAAGACCGTTGAACACGGCGTCGCCGACCTCGAGGCGCTTTGGAGCGACACTGAAGACCGAACGGCCAAGCACGCCTCCGAGCTCCAACAACAGCTTACTGACATCGCTCAACGGATCGCCCAACTGGGCCAGGCCACTCACCCAGAGAGCCTGCAGAGCGACATACCTGTCCTAGCATCGACGCCTTCGCTACGCGTTGTGCCGCTGGTCGAACAAACCGGTTCGATTAAGGCGCTTAATACGGGCTTGGAAGCTGCAGGCCTACTGGCGTCGAACTATGCTGCACTAGGGCTCAAGTCGCCTGGTGTCGCGACCTTTGTCGAAGAAGTGCTCACCGCCGCTGTTACCTGTAAAGTGCTGTTTTTCAAAGGATCATTTTCAACAGAACTGGCCCGCGTAACGGCAACGACGCTGGCTGGGAAGCATGTTGTGCGGGCGAGAGTGCCGGTGGGCTTCGTCGATGCGGCAACATTGGACACCGATGTGGCGAAAGCATTTGGCGGTCGGAATGGAGCAGTCGGTGCGCTGGTTCTGGAGCGGGTGAACAATGTACCGTTCGAACTGCTGGCAGATGCAACCGCGGACCTTATCCGGAACGAAAACGTCATGGTGGTGGCAACACTGGCAGATGGAGTTACGACGTTCCCAGAACAGTTGCTCTATCTCCAGCTCGGGCCCGTGTTCGATACGGACGTTTTGGATTGGAGCGTTTTCCCAAAAGCAAATGCGACCGTGACCACCGGAGCATTGAAGTCACTTGGTCCTAAAGGCTTGTCGATGCAGCTCTCCAACGGCAATGCGCAAAGCGAAGAATTGGTGCGGCTTTTGCGGCTGGGGCGTTCGTTCCGAAATCCACACGTCGAACGAACTGCCATTGCATTCATGAATGCCCTTGAGGGCTTCCGCACTTCAGATGCTCCGACCTCACTCCAATCCGCCGCCTACGGCTGGTTGTGGCCGCTATGGCGAATGACCGGCTTGGCATCCGAGGACATAGAGGAGGAACTGGACGGCGGGCGGGTTGACAGCGAAAACCACGTCGACACACGGCTGCGACTTCTCCTCGACCTAGCTGGTATCAGGAGAGAGTAGCTCCGACATGACCCTGTCACTGCGTATCCTTTCTACTTGTGAAGTGCTGACCGATGCAACGGCCGGCCTGTCGATCAGGGGATCCTCAGAGTCGGTTCGGCTCGCATTGATTGCTGCGCACCTGCGCGCTGCGTGCGAGGGCGAGGGAACGCGAAGCGGTCACGGTGTTTTCTCGGGGCGTCTCACCGACATGATTGAGAGGGATCTTGGAGGTTTGTTGGGACCTGCTGAGGCGCGCCCGCTGGCCAAGCAGGTGCTGGAGGCGCTTGAGAAAGCCGGCGATCTTTGGCGCTCGCCCGGAGGTTACTGGCATTCGACGCCCCCGCGCGCTGTCTCTCTGCCAGATGGCTTGTCTTTCCTGCTTGGCGTGGTTCCGCATGGCGGCTTTATAGCCGCGGGGGCTTTTCGCTATGCAGGAGGGCGTGCCGGCGGAATGGTCGTGCAGGGTTTTGACGATTGGCTTGGTCGCGCCGAACCCATTGGCATCTGGATGGCCAAGGCGCTCAAGAGATATCGTCCAGGTCTTCAGCACGCGGGTATCTCGGCCGACCACCTCGAAATATACGCCCCAGACCAAGCTTCACGGCAATTGCGGTCACGCTGGATAAATCCCCAAGAGGTCGAGCTAAGTGGCGTCTCTTTGCGGCTATGCCGTGCTCAGTCTAAGCCAACATCGCTTTACGACCGCCCATACTATCTCGGGGAATTTGAGCACAGGGGTAACGGGTTATCGTTGCGGCGGGCAGTTCCAGTCGAGCATGAACATGCACGGCGGTTCCGTTTTGCCTACGACGAAGCCTTGGGAGCTTCTCGGACGCTGGAACTCAAGCAGACCGACGACATGGTACAGGTTGTTCTGGCCAGGGACCTGCCAATTGAGGAGGGGCGCGTTCTTGCGCTGGGTTGGGAGCTTGGAGGCGCTAGCCCCCCGTCAGTTGTCCCGCATGGGTTTTCCGGTCCAAGCGGTACCTTTCGTAGCGCATGCTCTCGGGCGGCTTGGGATTAAACTGAAAGGGACGGTGTCATGAGCAACGGGCCGAAGCAGCAAGAGCACGGCGTACACGCCACGGTGGGGCGGCTCGGCGAAAGCCTGCGAGCCTATATCGAAGCGCAGTACCATGTGCGCAACCCGGCACTAATTCAAGAACGGCGGCTTCTGCTAAACGAGGCAGGTACTGTCGCGCAGGTTCCGTTCATCGAGTCCACGCCCGTCTACGAACTCGGCGCTGCCTACGATCAACTTGGCCTTCCACCGGTTGTGGCTACCGCTTTGCAGGACCTTGCAGCAGCAAAGGTCGGCCTATTTCCTCGGCCGTATGTGCATCAGGCACAGGCGCTGCAGGGGTATTTTGGGGGCTCCGATCTTATCGTCGCCACGGGTACCGGGTCGGGTAAGACTGAAAGCTTCCTGATGCCGATCGTCGGCCAGCTTGCCCAAGAGGCGCATGATCGGCCAGCCACGGCGTCGCTGGCCGGCTGTCGTGCTCTCTTGCTCTATCCCATGAACGCACTCGTCAATGACCAGTTGGGCCGAATTCGCCGGCTATTCGGTGACGAGACCGCATCTGCGATTGTTTCGGCTGGGCGGGGGCGGCCGGTCCGGTTTGGTAGTTATACCGGCCGATCGCCCTATCCAGGGTTGCGTTCGGGGAAACGCGACGGTGAGCGCATAGAGCCACTCTTCGAGGAATTTTACTTGCCCTTGATGGGACAGCCGGAGACGGTTTCAGGCCTTATAAAAATCGGCCAATGGCCGTCAAAGGACTTGGTCGCGTTCTACGGCAAACACCATGAAGAGTTGAAGCCCAATCCCAAAGGGGGAGCGCCACGGCGTTATCATCATTGGAACCGCCGCCTCATCACCCAGCCCGGTGACCGTGAGGTGATGACACGCGATGAAACACAGCGGGCCTGCCCGGATATTCTGATAACAAACTACTCAATGCTGGAATACATGCTGATGCGGCCGATCGAGCGGTCCATCTTTCAGCAGACCAGGGATTGGTTGCATAGCAATAGTGCCAACGAGCTAATCCTGGTCTTGGATGAGGCGCACATGTACCGCGGTGCTGGTGGTGCAGAAGTCGCCCTTCTTATCAGGCGCTTACTTGCGCGCCTGGACGTTCCCCGTGAACGCGTGCGCTTCATTCTGACCAGCGCCAGCTTAGGCCAAGGCTCTGTCGCCGAGTCGGCCATAGAAGTGTTCGCTCGCAATCTCACGGGACTGCCGCGATCATCGACCCGCAAATTCTCGGTTATTACGGGCACGCGCGAGCAACGGCAGGGCAGCGGACTGCCCAGCGGCCGCGTGACCGACGTGCTCGCTGTATTTGATTTGGCGGCCTTTGAGCAACACGCGACCCATCCAGAAGCTGCGCGAGGCGCAGTGGCAGCATTGGCTGCCGGGCTGGACTGGCCTGAACCTTCGACGGACGAAGACCTGCCGGACTATCTGTTTGCTCACCTTACCGGCTTTCCGGTGTTCGAAAGGCTCGTCGCGCTCGTTTCGGGAGAGGCCATAGCGCTGGGCAACCTACAGGAGCAGTTGTTTGAGCACCATCCGGATGGCGCACGAGCGTTGGCAGCACTGCTGGCTTTGGCCCCATTTGCGCGGCGCAGGGTAGATGACCGGGTCTTGTTGCCCACCCGACTGCATATGTTCTTCCGCGGCTTGCCGGGGCTTTACGCATGCGTCGATCCGAATTGTTCCCACGCACGGCATCAAGGTCCCGATCGAATTCTTGGCAGGCTTCATACGCATCAACGCCGGCAGTGCCAGTGCGGTGCACGCGTCTTCGAGCTCCTGACGCACCGCGAATGCGGCACTGCCTATCTGCGAGCCTATGCCGATCGACCGCAACCCGAGTTCCTTTGGAGCACTCCGTCCGGGCCGTTCCGAGAAGGTCATCAGCCACCGCTAGTCGAAGTTGAAATGCTGATGGAAACCCCAAACCCGAGCTTTGGGGACTGCGTTGCTGCCTGGCTCGACATTCGGAGTGGCCGACTTAACTATAGCGCCGAACTGCCGGCCCAAGGCTTTACGCGTGTCTATCTGCCCACGCAGAGCCACGATTGGACCAAAAACGGCGTTAGGTTTGCCAGTTGCAGCGTCTGCGGTGAACCAACTTTACGCAGCGAGACGTCCACTATTATGGACCACGCCACCAAAGGCGAGGCGCCGTTTGCCAATTTGGTTAAGACCCAATTGGATGGTCAGCCAGCCTCGCGTTTAGAAACGCGAGAGTATCCGAATGGCGGCCGCAAGGTGCTGCTGTTCTCGGACGGTCGGCAGAAGGCGGCTCGGTTGGCTCGCGATATTCCGCGAGAGGTTGAGCAAGACATTTTCCGGCAGGTATTGGCGCTGGCTACGCGCATGCTGCGTGAGGCGGGTCGCGAACCGCGGCCGGAGCGGGGTCTCTACATCGCAGTGCTTAAGGTATTGAGCGACAGCAATCTGCCCATCTTCGACGGTAAAGACGCACAAGCAATCGAAGATCAGGTACGGCGCCTCCAAAAGGACTATGGCGACCAGCCGATCGAGGAATTGCTGGCGGAATTCGATCCTGGGCCACCCCCCAGCCGCTATACGATCGCTCTCCTCAAGCAATTATGCGGTCGCTACTACTCGTTAACTGGCACAACGGTGGGTTGCCTCCTTCCGGCTCAACGAGCGTTGACGAAGCTTGTTGCTGCGATCGCTCCTTTGCTACCAGCCCTTCCGGTCGCAGATATGTCTGGGCTGGCCGCCGCGTGGTTGATACACGTGGCGGACGGCTATGCCTTTGATCATACCGTCGAGCCCAACGTGCGCGGAAAAGCAGCAGGTCGCTGGAGGGGTTCGTGGGGCAGTAGCGGCGGGTTTCCCAAGGCAATCCGGTCCGCGCTCGCGACTGCTCTGCAGACCGATCTAACCACCCTCGGTCTAATCGAGAAAGAACTCGTTGACCAACTTGGATTGACTGACGCGACGGGGGCAATTTTCATCGATCCCGCAAAGGTTGCGGTCCACATCGACTTGGACATGACGTGGTATCGGTGCGCAGACTGTACCGCCCTGTTACCAGTGACCGTTCATAGTCATTGCGCAGCTTGTGGTTCAGCATCCTGTGAGCCCATTACGCCTTCCGAAAGCGAGTACGTCCGCGCGAGGAAAGGTTTTTGGCGTGCGCCAGTGGAACGTGTGCTGACGGGTAGTGTACGGCTTCGCAGTATTTCCGTTGAAGAGCACACCGCCCAACTGTCGAATCGCGACAATGCACGGGTGCATGCGACAACCGAGCAGTTCGAATTGCGGTTCAAGGATGTCCGCATTGCGAGGACCGACAAGCCAATCGACGTACTGAGCTGCACCACGACCATGGAAGTGGGTGTCGATATCGGTTCTTTGGTCGCCGTTGGTCTCCGCAACGTGCCCCCACAGCGGGAGAACTACCAGCAGCGAGCCGGTAGAGCGGGGCGCCGCGGCTCATCGCTCTCCACCGTGCTGACCTACGCGCAGAATGGTCCTCATGACGGGTACTATTACAACCATCCGAAGCAGATCGTGGCAGGCGACCCGCGCAATCCGGACGTCAAGATCGATAACCCAAAGATCGCGCGGCGCCACATCGCAGCCTACCTCTTTCAGACGTTCTTCCATAACTACATGGATCATCACGAGGTCACCGTCGGGACTGGGTCTTCTGCCCTGTTCCGCGCCCTTGGCAAGGCCACGGATTTCTTCCTCGGTGAGCCCATGTCTGGGCTGGATATCGCGAGCTTCGATGCGTGGGTGCGACAGGATCTTCTTGCACCAAACGGCCGACTGCGTCTTCTGATCCGAAACTGGCTTCCGGATGACCTCCGCGTTGCCCCTCAAACGGTCGATACGTGGATCGGAGATGAGGCAGAAGACCTGCTGGCGACTCTCGGCCGGTTCCGGGCTGAATTGGCAGCAGCAATAGGAGGTGGCAAGAGCGTAGGTGAAGGTGGAGAAAACGCTGCCGAAAGCAGCGAGGCCGAGGATGAGCGTTCCGAACGCGAAGCCATTGCTGACCAGGAACTGCTTGAGTTCCTGTTCGCCAAAGGGTTGCTACCTAGCTACGCTTTCCCGACGGACCTATCGAGTTTCCTCGTGGAGCGCCTGGTTCAGCGAAATAATGAGTGGAAGATGGAGGTCGTGGAACGGCCTCAGCAGTCCATTGGGAAGGCACTGAGCGAATATGCACCGGGGCGACTGATCGTCATCAACAAGGAAACCTACCGTTCGGGCGGCGTCGTGGCGAATACGTTACCCGACGTCGAAAACCGCGCAGAAGCGATCTTCGACGAGCGCCGCACACTGGTGCACTGCGAGAATTGCAGCTTTGTCGCAGACTTGGACGACCCTTTGCAAGGTGGGGCTCATTGTCCCGTGTGTGGCGGCGACCTGAGACACACCCACATGGTAGTTCCGCAAGTTTTCCTCCCAGAGGACGGGAGGGCGCTCAAGGAGGATGATCGCGAGCAGGACATTACTTATGCCACGGCTGCGCAGTTCCCCGTTCCGGTTGGCAAGGACGACCTGCCCAGCCTAAGAGCCATCGGCCGCAACCTTACTTGTGTAGTCACCACGGACCGCCAACTGGTGACTGTCAACAAGGGGCAGGAGACTTCGGATGGTCGCGGCGGGTTCTGGATTTGCAACCAGTGCGGCCGCGCATCTGTCGATGAGCCCCCGCATGCACCACACAACCGGCCATATAAAATTGAATATTCGTTCGGGAAGCCAAAGCCAGGGCAACTGTGCTCGGGTTCCTATGAAAACGTGTTTTTAGGGCACGTCTTCTCTACCGATTTGTTGCTGCTGCGGATCAACTTGAAGCAGCCGCTCATTACCGATACGGGCGAGCCGCTGCAGTTGAGAATACTGGAAGATGCGCTCTACTCGGTGGCTGAAGGCTTGCGGCTGGCGGCAAGCCGTCATCGGCAAATCGATCTCGATCCTTCCGAGTTCGGCGCGGGGTTCCGTATCGTGCCCAACCGGGACGACCAAACGCTGCTGCTCGACGTTTACCTTTATGACACCTTGTCCGGTGGAGCAGGCTATGCCGACCTTGCTGCAAGGAACATTGAGGAAATCCTGCAACAAACTCTTGCGCTGTTGGAGCAGTGCCCTTCCAATTGCGAGACCTCGTGCGAGAGTTGCCTGCGGCATTACCACAACCAATATCTCAAGGACCGTCTTGATCGGAACCTCGGCGCCGAGTTGTTGCGCTATGCGCTAGATGGCACCTTGCCTGAGGAGAAGGCACCGGAAGCGCAGGCCAATTTGCTCCGCAACCTACGAAGGCTGCTTGAGCTGGAGGGCTTTGATTGCGAAAGCCCAACTACAATCGACAGGATCACGGTGCCGTTGGTCGTGCGTCATAGCGACCAGCAGGTGGTCGTTGGCTTGCGTCCAGCGCTGCTCACACCCGCGTGGCGAAATCACTCGTTCGGGCGATTGCAAGCAGGGACATCGACCGTCGTGCTCAACGAGTTCATCCTTGGGAGGAATCTGCCAGATGAACACCAAGCGGTACGTGGCCTGGTTTTGGGTAAGCAATAGCCAGCCCGAACGACAGGAATCCACGCCGGGCCGGGGCGCCGAAATTGCGAGCCGTCCGCTATCAGTTGTTGGCAGCGATCTAACGCGACAATTTTCGAAGGGTGCGATCCACTTGAGGCGACAAGCAGCGTAACATGGTGTTGGACCTTGCACTCACCAGTCGCGCCGAGCGTGCCTCTGGTCCATTTCGACGCAATGCTTGTTCGCAAGATCATGGAACCGATTGCGAAATTGGCGACGGTCATCTGAATGGGTGCCGGGCCAATATAACCGCGCAATGTCAGGAATAGTGCGGTGCCTTTCCCGACGTTGAATTTTTCACCTTGATCCTGGGACCTGGTTGCCTCACATCTCACTCGCATGATGCACGACGCCACCACAACCCCATTCCACGTAGCCTCTACCTATGAGGTAACGGATAAGGTGTTCGTACTCGGCAGTCTGTCGAAAGGCGTGACGGTCTATCAACAACAGGTTCGGGCATTGAACCTAGCCTGGGCGCTGCGGGAACTCGATGTTCATGGGCGGCGGACCCTTAGCAACGTCGCGGTCATTGGGGGTGGTGCCGCTGGCCTCACATTTGCTGCCGCGATTTCGTCATTTCCCGGCGTGCGAGCAACCTTGTTCGAGCAAAGGTGGGACCTGTGCCCGCTCCAGCAGGGTTCCGATACCCGGTGGCTACACCCGTTCATCTATAATTGGCCGGCAGCGGGGAGCAGGAGGCCGAGCGCCAGCCTACCGGTGCTAAACTGGACCGCAGGCAGAGCGTCAGACGTTGCGGCCAAGATGCTTGATACTTTTGGCGACCGTTGCACGGAGAACGAGAGCAGCGGCCTGCCCGTTCCCAAAGTATTTCTCGGCCTGGGCTACCTAAGAGTGGATGCCCACCGAGGACAAGTGGAGTGGTTGGGTTTAGCTGCGGACCGTGCGGGACGGCACTTTCGCGCCGGTGAACCGGCAGGTGACCGGCAAAGCTACGATACCATCGTCGTTGCTGCAGGATTTGGCTTGGAGGCAGGCCAGCCAACTCAAGGGGCTATAGCGTCAGGCTCCTACTGGCGGAATGATACTTTGGGGCAGCCGGTTCTAACCGGTGCGCGGCCGGTGTTCGTGGTGTCAGGCCATGGAGATGGCGGCGTGGTCGATCTCTGCCGGCTGACGATCGAACGCTTCCGCCAAGACACCATACTCGCCGAGTTGCTCGGAAACGATCTGGATGAGGTTGAGAAGGAACTGCGTCAGGTAATTGGACCGACTGGTGGGCGCCTGCCCGGCAACGTTAAGAAAATGCTCGATTACGCGTCTGCTCCTCTCGCCGAATACCTTTCCACCGCGACTACGAGGTTACGGTCTCGGCTACGCAAAGACGTGCGGGTGGTCTTGCACGTGAAGGCCGAAGATGGGGAGGACTGGAGCGTTGACCATCTCTTCGAGAACAAGAGTTCATTTCTGAACAGATTTCTTCTGTACTTACTCTATGACGCTGGGGCATTTGCGATAAGCCTCGAACCAATCGCCGAATTCGCGAAGCGACAAGGCATCCCCAAAAGCCATATCGTGCAACGCCACGGCACGGGTTCATATGCGCACGTTCTCGGACTCTTCTCGGACCACACAAAAGTGGCGACGAGGCTCGCGAAAATGAAAGATAGTGACAATCAGTTGTCCGATGAGCTTTGGCTGCCCGGCTTCTTCCCTCCTGATCCAAGAGGATTAGTGTCATGACAACGGCGCCGCATCCCTTCGAACCTAAGCAAATCAAATCGCAGTACCCAGAGCCCGTCCCAGGAGCTTCGCAGTTGGTGGCGTTGCCTTTCACCGCGGCTGTCGCTGGGTATCTTCGAAGCGTCGGCATAGCTGATACAACGAGGGTTGTGCTTCACCGTGCAGTCAACCGCGAGGGCGGTGAATTTCTCCAGCAACTGAGCGCCTACTCTGGAATTCCTTACGACCCCAGAGGGGCGGGAAGAATGAACGCTGTCACGACCGGCATCATGGGAAAAGCTTTTGCGCTTCAGAAAATAGTGCGAACGCGAGCTTACCTCTCGTCTGAGGCACTGCTGAAGGATTTGAAGAAAGACATGAAAGAAATTGGCGATGATCGAGACGTCAAGGCGGTGGCTCGGTCCTATCTTGCCATCCCAATGACCTCATCGGCCAAATCTGTCGTCGCGATACTTTATGCCGATACCTTCTCAATCAATGCGTTTTCAGATGATGACAGGCTTAATTGCTTGATTGGTATGTGCGAAGATTTTTGTCAACTTCTTGATAATCTGACTGCACAATCGCTTCCGGGGATTCAAAACTTTGAACTGACGCGAGGTGCTCCGGTTAAAGACACCGCGACCGTTTACCCACGACTTCAGGAGGTGCTTGAGGACCGTGCAACGCCAAAATTCGCTCGGCTTACATCGCTCAACTTCGAAGCGGCGAGCTAGCGCTTCCACCAATATCGGCCCCGTGCGGCAGTTCGATGTCGAGCATCATAATGACAGCCCAACACTTATCACGGGCAACGTAGCACGCTTCGGCATATCCCCCGAGGGACGTAACCCAGCCAGCCACGGCAATGCTTAACATTCGGGTCCACACTGACCATTTGTGACACGGTAGCGCCGGCCTAAACCTCGAAATGACATTTGGGCTTTGCACCCAGTTTGAGCAAATGGCAGCTTTGCGCCGGTGGGTTCAACCGGTCACTGCAACACCTTCTGTAGCCTATCGGCGGGCGTTTCGAAGTCCAGGGTTTTTCGGGGACGCTGATTGAGCCGCTGGGCGACGCCGTCGAGTTGGGCCTGCGAGACCGCACTGGGTAGGCGCTGGTCGGCGTGACTTGCCGAGGACACAGGTGCTGACGAGCGAGATACTTCGCTCGGGGGCTGGAACATGACTGTGTAAATTGACCGGAATGACTTTACAGAAGTCCGCCATCTCCAAATATGATCGTCTTTCGATTTCGATTGAAGGAACAACATTATCAATCCCATCCCAACGATATCCGCCGCTCAGTTCGCCACCGCCTTCGATCTCAGGCCAAATCTGGTGGCATGGTTCCTCGGCGCCGGCGCATCGGCCGCCTCCGGCATTCCGACCGGCTATGCCATGATCCGGGATTTCAAGGCGCAGATATTCTGCCGCGAGACCAACCTGTCGAAGGGGGAGATTGACACGGCGGATCCGATCTGGATCGAGAGGATCGATGCGTTCTTCCGGCAAACGTCGCTGCTGCCGCCTGACGGCGAGCCGACGGAATATGCAAAGGCCTTCGAAGCGGTATATCCGCAGCCCCGGCATCGTCGGCAATATATCGACGACGCGATCTCCAAGGGCACGCCCGGCTTCGGGCACAAGGTGCTTGGGAGCCTGATGGCGGCTGGCAAGGTCGACTGCGTCTTCACGACGAATTTCGATCCGCTGATCGAGGAGTCGGCACTTTCGGCAAACGCGATCCTGCCCGTCGCCAACCAGAACCGCCCGGTAGTGGCGGCGATCGATTCCGCCGACCGGGCCATGCGCTGCCTCAATGAGTCGGACTGGCCGTTGGTCGCGAAGCTTCACGGCGATTATCAGTCGATCGCGATCAAGAACACGGGATCGGAGCTGGAGGAGCAGGACGCCCAAATGCGGCATGTGCTGGTGGAAGCCGGTAAGCGGTTTGGGATGGCCTTTGTCGGCTATAGCGGTCGCGACGCCTCGATTATGGAGGCACTGACCGCCGTTCTCGACGCGCCGTCGCCATTTCCCAACGGGCTGTACTGGGTCACCTCGTCAGCTTCGCGCCTGCTGCCCGCGGTCACGGAATTCCTGAGCCGGGCCCAGGCAACTGGCGTAGACGTGGCTGTCGTCGAGTGCGCGACCTTCGACGAACTCGCTGCCAACATCATCAAGACGACTGATCTGCCCAGGCCGCTCTTTGATCGGGTGATGGAGGGCCGCCCGACACCACGCCTGGTGCCGGTGCAACTGCCAACCGCCGAAGCCCGAGCCTTTCCCGTCCTGCGCTATTCCGCCCTTCTGGTCGAAAGGATGCCGCGTACGGCGCGGCGCATGAGGCTGGCGCAATCCACGACCTCGCCCGCCGTCCGAGAGTTGCTGAAGGAGAACGGTGTTCGGGCGACGGTTGCGGCGCACGGCCCGGAACTTGCCGTCTTCGGCAGGGATCGGGATATCCTCGATGCGCTAGCACCACTCGGTGCGACGCTCGATGGCGAGGACGAACTGGATCCGGTCGCCGACAGCTGGGCGATGGGCCTCCTTTACGACGCGCTGGTCAGGGGCCTGGCACGGCGCCTGCCGCTCATTCCGCGCTACAAGCGTGCCGGACATTCCCTCGTTATTGCCCCACCTCGCGAAGGAGACGATCCGGAACGGGCCCGTCGGCACACACAAGTGCTGTCTAATCTTCGGAGCGCCTATAAGAGCGATCTGACCGGTACCATTCCGAGCCTCGGATTTCCATTTCAGGAAGGCGTGTTCCTGAAGCTGGACATGGTCGACGGGCGCTGGTGGTGCGGCTTCGAGCCCTACACCTTCGTGCATATCCCGCGGCCCGAGGAGCCCCAGAATGGGGACCCGGGGCATGAGGAATCCTCCAATGCGGATCCGATGGGTGCGCGTCCTGACCGCGGCGGTGACCCGGCGGGCGACTGGCGCCGGGAACGCTGGGCGCAGCGCTACAATAAGAACTGGGCGAGCATCATCGCTGCCTGGGCCCAGCTTCTCACCAACGCCAGCGGCGGGACGAAGCGGGCGTTCGGGCTGGAGGACGGCGCCGGGATCGATGCCGTGTTCCAGGTGTCCCCGGTGACCGGCTGGAGCCGGCCAGGCCATCACCACGTCTATTTCGATAGGACCACGTAATGAGCGCTCCTGCCTCGTTGACAAAACTTCCGCCGTTTACGCTGCTGGACGAGCCGGACCTGTCCTTCTCGCCTTCGGATGCTACACAGGTCGACGTTCATCCGCTCCGGGGGCTTGCGAATTTCGGGCCCTATTCGAAGGGCTCGTTCGGCGGCTTCACCTCCCGGATAAGGATCGCGACCGTGGGTCCGGAGAGCGCCTTTAAGCGACGCGGCGAATTGATGCTGTTGCTCCGCAACGTGCATCGCCCGACTGACAGGTCCGAATATGTTCCGCAATATCCGGGCTTTGACCGGCTCTTCCATGTGGCGCTTGAGTCGGCCCCACGCGACGCCCACATCAAATGGCCCGAACATCTGCACGACCTGCCCGGCGAGGGCGATCCGCAAACCCGGCTCTACCTCGCAATGGAGGGGGCCCTCCGTCGGCTCGATATGGTTCGCAACGCGTTTGATGTCGTGTTGGTCCACTTCCCCGATAGTTGGAACCCGGCCACCCGCGGCAAATTCTTTGACGCCCATGATGCACTCAAAGCGCTGGGCGCCAGATACAATTCCGACCCAGGTGCTGAACGACCGGGCCTTCACCTTCACGCACAAGGGGTCGCTCGCATGGCGGCTGGCGACCGCCCTCTATGTGAAGGCAGCCGGCACGCCGTGGAAGCTGGCGCCGCTGAAGGGCGTGCCAGGCGATACCGCCTATATCGGGCTGGCCTATGCGCTGCGCGGCGACCAGCGGGATGCGCATTATGTGACGTGCTGTTCGCAGGTGTTCGACATGGATGGCGGTGGCATGCAGTTCGTGGCCTTCGAAGCCCAGGATCCCGTCGGCGACGTTGCCGAGGCGCGCAGAAATCCGTTCCTGAGCCGCGACGACATGCGCACCGTTCTTGCCCGTAGCCTAGAACTCTACCAGGGCCGCAATGGCGGCAACCTGCCTAAACGGATGGTCATCCACAAGACCACGGCCTTCAAAGGCGGCGAGATCGAAGGGGCATTCGATGCGCTGGCCGGCGTCTCGGAAATCGAGTGCGTCGAGGTCAGTTCGGCATCGTGCTGGCGCGGCGTCTGGCTGATCAAGTCGGGCGTGCCAAGGCCCCCTACCAAGCCGTCAGGCTATCCAGTACCGCGGGGAACGATGGTGGTGCGGTCCGGCAATTCCGCGCTGGTCTGGGTCGCCGGCAATGCGCCTGAGGTCTCGACCAAGGGCGATTATTATCAGGGTAAGAAGAGCATCCCCCGGCCGCTGCAGCTGATTCGTCATGCCGGCAGCGGACCGCTCGAATTGACCGCTCACGAGGCGCTGGCATTGACCAAGATGGATTGGAACAACGACGCGCTCTACGATCCGGTGCCGGTTAGCATCCGCTATTCACAGAAACTAGCGCGCACGATCGCGAATGTCCCGGACCTGCCGCGGAGCGTCTACCCCTATCGCTTGTTCATGTGAGCTTGTTTCGCCTCATAGTATTTGGCACGTCGACGTTGCACGGACGGCAGCTAACTCAACACATCCGGTCCAATCCGGACATTGCGCTGTCCGCTCGAAGCGGCCTGTCTGAAGCGCACCGCATCTCCTCCGTTGTCGCTGGGGATTGGGTAATCCTCCAAAGGCGGACATCACCACTGGTTCTCAATCCAGGCATTCAGCTTTTGAACAAGACGGGCAAGCCGTGTTACGAAGCTGCGGTACTAAGTTACTGCCGAAATTTCCAATAGTGATATCGGAAACGCGCGGGCTGAGGGTTATCATAGCCAAGTGAAATACTATAATCACGCTCCGCCGGATTTCTTTTGTCGGTGTAATTTATTTCATATCCAAGGTGTTGTACTATCCGAGCGTAATCGTCCACGCGATACATAAACTTCGCCACCGTGTGCACCGGATACCTCAAATATGGCTCCGGTGCGCCATAAAGAAGCTGTACACGCTCCTTCAGGAAGCGATATGCCATGAAATCTGTAAAGTAGAACTCGTAGTAGACCTTGCCGATTCGCGAATAGAACCTCTCTTCGCAGTTATGTTTCTTGAGCCACAGATTAACAGCGCTAAACGCTGAGGAGTAATTCTTGACCGACGGTATAGAAGTCGGGGCTCCAATACCCTTTGGTCAGGCAGACGCAATAGATCTTACGGCCTTGGAAGATATCAAAAGCCCGGAGCCGTATCATATGACTGCACTTACAATGATGACGGCCAGAACGATAACGACAAACGCAAATACGCCCAGCCGGCCTTCTGCGCTGCCATCGAGCAACTTTGCGATACGAATTGAAATCTTGGGTTCGGACATCGACACACCTCTCCATTAAGTTGGTGAAATCGACGCCCTACGGGTATGTGCATAGAAGGCGGCCATCTTGGCAAGAAAAATCGCCTGCAAAAATATTCTCGTAACCTACTGTAATTCCACTATAATCATTCTGTGTATCCGTGGCTAGTTGAATTGTGGCTGAAAGGTGGCGAATCTACCTTTTTTGGCCTCGTAGCTGTGGTCCAGTGTGACGTTCCCCTGGGCCGCTGATACGTATTCGCCTCCTGTGCTTCAAAAGTCGCATAAAGGCAGTCTGGAACTGCCGGGTGGATGACGTTGATGTCAATACATAGCGTGTCGTTCATCGCACCCAATCGTATGTGAGGCGGATTCCCGTTCCCGGCGCGCCGCGCCATGCTAAGTCGCGTTGTTCAGCGGGCCAAGCCAATGACACCTACAAAGCTGCTGATTGGGCAGATCACCGTCGTGTTCGCGATCGTTATTCTGGGCGTGTGGGGGGGGACGCAATGGTGCGCTCATATGCTCGACCACCAGCCGCAGCTCGGCGCGCCGTGGTTCGTAGTGACCGGCTGGCCAATCTACAAGCCGTGGAAACTGTTCGAGTGGTGGTACCACTTCGATGGATACGCGCCTGAGGTCTTCGACAAGGCAGGTGCGCTTGCCGGTGCCAGTGGCTTCATGGGCTGTGCGGCAGCGATCGCGGGCTCGCTCTGGCGCGCGCGGCAGCGCGGACTGGTGACCACCTACGGCTCTTCCCGATGGGCCAATAAGGAGGAGATCGAGAAGGTAGGCTTATTTCGCCCGGCCGGCGTGTTCCTTGGCAAGCTGAAGGATCGCTATCTTCGCCATGACGGCCCGGAACACGTCATGGCCTTTGCGCCTACACGTTCGGGCAAAGGTGTCGGACTGGTTGTCCCAACGCTCCTTTCCTGGACTGGCTCGGCGGTCATTCACGACATCAAGGGCGAGAACTGGCAACTGACCTCTGGCTGGCGATCGAAATTTTCGCATTGCCTTTTGTTCAATCCAACCGATTCGAGATCGTCGCGTTACAACCCGCTGCTGGAGGTACGCAAAGGTCCTAATGAGGTCCGCGACGTCCAGAACATCGCCGACATTGTTGTCGATCCTGAAGGCGCCCTCGAGCGGCGCAATCACTGGGAAAAGACCAGCCATTCCCTGCTGGTCGGCGCCATCTTGCACGTGCTCTACGCCGAGGAGGAAAAGACGCTTGCCCGCGTGGCCACCTTCCTGTCGAACCCACAACGCTCGTTTGCCGCGACGCTGCAGCGGATGATGACCACCAATCATCTCGGCGCCAGCGACAAACCTCAAGTCCATCCGGTCGTGGCCTCGGCGGCGCGCGAGGTTCTGAATAAGTCCGAGAACGAGCGCTCCGGCGTTCTCTCGACCGCCATGTCGTTTCTTGGGCTCTATCGCGATCCGACCGTAGCAGCGTCAACATCGGCCTGCGATTGGCGTATTGCTGATCTCATGGATGCCGAGCGACCGATGTCGCTCTATCTGGTCGTACCGCCATCGGACATCTCGCGCACCAAGCCATTGGTGCGGTTGGTGCTCAACCAAATCGGTCGCCGCCTGACCGAGCGGCTGGAGGGTGATCCGAAGAAGAGCAGAAAGCACCAGCTACTGATGATGCTGGACGAGTTTCCGGCGCTTGGACGTCTCGATTTCTTTGAGACAGCGCTCGCCTTCATGGCGGGCTACGGTATTCGCGCCTATCTGATCGCACAATCCTTGAACCAGATATCGAAAGCCTATGGCGAGAACAACGCCATTCTCGACAACTGCCATGTGCGGATTGCCTTTTCCTCGAATGACGAGCGCACGGCCAAGCGGATCTCGGATGCGCTCGGTACCGCGACGGAATTGAGGTCGATGCGCAACTATGCTGGCCATCGGCTGGCGCCATGGCTTTCGCACGTCATGGTGAGCCGCCAGGAGACCGCCCGCCCGCTACTGACGCCTGGCGAGGTGATGCAGTTGCCGCCAGCGGACGAACTGATCTTGGTTTCGGGGTTGCCGCCGATCCGCGCGAAGAAGCTGCGCTACTATCAGGATCAGAATTTCACCGAACGGGTGCTGCCTGCGCCGGTGTTGCGCGACGGCCCTTATGCGGACTGTCCTGCATCGCGTCCGGACGACTGGACTGGACAGGTGCGCAGCGTCGATCGCCGTCTTGCCGCCTACGACGAAAGCGCCGGCGCGACTATTGAAGACGAGGGCGGCGTCCAACAGCAGCGTCACCCAGGCCTGCCCGAAGAACACGTTGTTGTCTCTCAAGAGCCTGATCAGGACGATCTGTTCAAGCCAGCCGACGATGATAGCGAGGCGCTGGCCGACAAGCGCGTCATGGATCGAATTTCCACTGCGGCGCGTGCCTACGGCATCAACGAGGGCAGGGGCAACGACAAGGACATCGTGCCTGGCTTCTGAAGGCGTCCGTACCTCGGGCGCATCTCAGCGTAGATAACGACGATAAGCGATTTCGGGCAGCTGTCTCATGCTTGTTCTCGTCGCCGGCGCAATGCCGGCCTGTCGAGAACAAGCCGCATGAAGCCCCACCGCATCCGTCATCAGTTTCTGCTCGAGCCAGAGCTCAGCGAGAAACTGGACCACCTCAGCCGGGATCCGTCGACCACTAAATCCGCGGTGGTGGCGAAGGCGATCGAAGCATTCATCGAGCGGCGCGGCGAGAACGAGCTCGACCGCCGCTATGGCGTGAGGCTTGACCGTCTTTCCCGCGACCTCGCTTACGTCAGGCGCGATGCCGAGATGATCCTCGAGAGCCTGGCGCTTTTCATCCGTTTTTCGATCACCCTTCATGCCCACACGCCGGTCCCGGATCGGGCAACCCAGGCTATCGCCCAAGAACGCTTTGACAAATTCGTCGAACAGGTCGGCCGGCAGATCGCGTCCGGGAAACGCTCCCTTGGCAAAGACAGCGGCGTGGGAGAGGAAGGATGACCTCTCATCCGGAGGCCGACCACCGCCGCCGCGCCATGCTGCGCACCGCCATGGGCCAGGCGATCACCGAAGCTCTCGCCGATCCGCTGGTCATCGAGGTGATGGTCAATCCCGACGGGGCGCTGCGGCTCGATAGACTGGGGGAAGGTCGGGTCCACACCGGCGTGTCCATGCATCCCTCCGAAGCCGAACGCATCATCCGCCTGGTCGCCTCGCATGTGCGAGCCGAGGCGCATGCCGACAATCCGATTGTCAGCGCCGAACTGCCATCGGGCGAACGCTTCGAGGGTTTGCTGCCGCCGGTCGTGCTGGCGCCGTGCTTTGCGATCCGCAAGCCGGCGGCAAAGCTCTACACGCTGGCCAACTATGTCACCGACCGGATCATGCAGCCGCTGCAGGCCGATGCGCTCAGGAAGGCGGTGCGCGAGCGGCGCAACATTCTAGTCGCCGGCGGCACCTCGTCGGGCAAGACCACGCTTGCCAATGCGCTGCTGGCCGAAGTCGCCGAATGCGACGAGCGGGTGATCCTGATCGAAGACACGCGCGAACTGCAATGCGCGGCAAAGGACTGCGTAGCCTTGAGGACGAGGCGGGGTTCGGTCACGCTCGCCGATCTCGTGCGCTCGACACTCCGGCTCCGACCCGACCGCATCATCGTCGGCGAAGTTAGGGGCGCCGAAGCACTCGATATGCTGAAGGCTTGGAACACAGGGCATCCGGGCGGCATCGCCACCGTTCACGCCAACTCGGCGCGCTCTGCTCTCTATCGCATCGAACAGCTCGCCCAGGAAGCCGTCGTCACTGTTCCGCGCCGGCTTATCGCCGAAGCCATCGATCTGATCGTCTTCATCGCCGGGCGCGGATCCTCGCGTCGTGTCGACGCGATCGCCGAGGTCACCGGTCTCGACGGCAGTGGCGACTACGCGGTCACCCAGCTCACGCTTCCGCAACTCCAGCAGCTTTGAAAGGTCACTCCATGCGCAAGAAGCTTCGCTTTCTTTCATCCACCGCGCTCGCGTTTTGTTTTATGGCCCCGGCTTACGCGGCCGGCTCCGGCATGCCCTGGGAGCAGCCGCTGCAGCAGATCCTGGAGTCGGTGCAGGGGCCGGTCGCAAAGATCGTCGCGGTGATCATCATCATCACCACGGGCTTAACCCTTGCCTTCGGCGACACGGCAGGCGGTTTCCGCAGGTTGATCCAGATCGTGTTCGGCCTGTCGATCGCCTTCGCAGCATCGAGCTTCTTTCTTTCCTTCTTCTCCTTCGGTGGCGGAGCGCTCGTCTGATGGCGACCGGAGAGCAGCATATCGAGGGCTTCGAGGTGCCGGTCCACCGGGCATTGACGGAGCCGATCCTCTTGGGTGGTGCGCCGCGAGCGGTTGCGATCCTCAATGGCACGGTCGCCGCGGCAATAGGCCTTGGTTTGCAGCAGTGGATTGCCGGGCTGGTCCTCTGGCTTGCTGGTCACACGCTCGCGGTCTTTGCCGCTCGCCGCGATCCGGATTTCGCCAGTGTGCTTGTCCGCCACCTTCGGCTGAGGGGGTGGCTGGCATGCTGAACCTTTCAGAATACCGCGGAAAGACCGACAGACTTGCCGATCATCTGCCTTGGGCCGCACTCGTCGCGCCGGGTATCGTGCTCAACAAGGACGGCAGCTTTCAGCGGACGCTGCGGTTCCGTGGCCCCGATCTCGAAAGCGCGACGGAAGCCGAACTCGTCGGCATCTGTGCGCGGGCCAACAATGCGCTGAGACGCCTCGGCTCCGGCTGGGCATTGTTCTTCGAGGCTGAACGCGTCGAAGCCCTAGGCTATCCAGCCTCGCGCTTTCGCGACGCGGCCTCATGGCTGGTCGACGAAGAACGGCGCGCGGCTTTCGAGGGCAAGGTCGCGCATTTCGAGAGCCGGTATCATCTGACATTGCTGTTCATGCCGCCAGCGGACAGCCAGGCCCGTGCGGAAAGCGCGCTCGTCGACTCTCATCAACTAGAAGCCGAAAGAGACTGGCGCCAGGAGTTGGCGCGGTTCCGTGACGAGACTGACCGCGTGTTGGATCTCTTGTCCGGCTTCATGCCCGAAGTGCGCGCGCTCGACGATGCCGAGACGCTGACCTACCTGCACGGGACAATCTCGACCCGTCGCCATCCAGTCGCCGTGCCGGAGACGCCGATCTATCTCGACGGCATTCTGGTCGATGCGCCACTTACAGACGGGCTGGAACCGATGCTGGGCGAACAGCATCTCCGCACGCTCACCATTCTCGGGTTCCCGAACCTCACCCGCCCCGGAATCCTCGACGCGCTCAATTACCAGGATTTCGCGTATCGCTGGATGACGCGCTTCATTCCCCTCGACAAGACGGAAGCGACCAAGACTTTGACGCGGTTGCGCCGGCAGTGGTTTGCCAAGCGCAAATCGATCGTCGCAATCCTGCGCGAGGTTGTAAGCAACGAACCCGCGCCGCTGGTTGACAGCGACGCCGACAACAAGGCGCTGGATGCCGACGAAGCCCTTCAGACGTTGGGTGGCGACCACGTCGGCTTCGGTTATCTCACCACTACCGTGACGGTATGGGACGAGGACCGCCAAGCCGCCGCCGAGAAACTTCGCGCGGTCGAGCGGATCGTCAACGGACTCGGCTTCACCACCATCCGCGAAAGCGTCAACGCGGTCGAGGCTTGGATCGGCTCGTTGCCCGGTCATGTCTATGCCAACGTTCGTCAGCCGCTCGTTCATACGCTGAACCTTGCCCATCTGATGCCGATATCGTCAGTTTGGGCCGGCCCGTCGGAAAACAAGCATCTCGCGAAAGTTACCCGGCAAGAGGCTCCGCCGCTTCTCTTCGCCGAAACCAGTGGGTCGACTCCGTTCCGGCTTTCCACCCATGTCGACGACGTCGGCCACATGTTGATCGTCGGTCCAACCGGTGCCGGCAAGTCGGTGCTGCTCGCGCTGATCGCCCTGCAGTTCCGACGCTATGCTGGCGCCCAGATCTATGTCTTCGACAAAGGCAATTCGGCCCGCGCGGCAACACTCGCCATGGGTGGAGAGCACCACGCACTGGGTGCCGACGGGGCGCTTTCGTTCCAACCGCTGCGCAACATCGACGACCAAGCCACCCGGAGCTGGGCGGCCGAATGGATCGCCGCCCTCATCGCGCATGAGAACGTCACCGTCACGCCTGAGGTGAAGGAGGCAATCTGGTCGGCACTGACCAGCCTTGCCACCGCGCCGGCGCAGGAACGCACACTGACCGGCCTGTTGGTCCTGCTTCAGTCCAATGCGCTGAAGTCCGCATTGATGCCCTACACGCTGGACGGCCCCTTCGGCCGGCTGCTCGATGCTGATGACGATCGGCTGGCCCTGTCGGATGTCCAGTGTTTCGAGACCGAGGAGCTGATGCACAGCCAAGCCGCTGTGCTGCCGGTGCTCACCTATCTCTTCCATCGTCTCGAGGAGCGCTTCGATGGGCGGCCGACACTGCTTATGCTCGACGAGGCCTGGGTCTATCTCGACAATCCGCTCTTTGCTGCCCGCATCCGCGAATGGCTGAAGGTGCTGCGCAAGAAGAACGTGTCGGTCATCTTCGCCACCCAGTCGCTTGCCGACATCGCGAGCTCGGCGATCGCGCCGGCAATCATCGAGAGCTGCCCACAACGGATTTTTCTCCCCAACGATCGTGCCGTGGAACCGCAGGCGCGAGCCGCTTACGAGCAGTTCGGCCTCAACGAACGCCAGATCGAGCTGGTCGCCCGCGCTACGCCAAAGCGGCAGTACTATCTGCAGTCGCGGCGCGGCAACCGTCTCTTCGAGCTCGGCCTTGGCCCGATCGCGCTTGCACTTTGCGGTGCATCAGATCCGGCCACGCAAGCTCTCATCGACAGCGTCCTGTCCGACGACAGGCAGGAGAGTTTTGCCTCCCGATTTCTCAGTGCGCGCGGACTCGATTGGGCCGCCGAGCTTCTCCGGCAATTTCCCCAACCAGACATGGAGCAATCGTCATGATGCGGCGCCGTTTTCTCTCCGGCTTGATCACTCTTTCACTGATCGCAAAACCGCTGGCCGACTATGTGCGGCCGGCTTACGCCCTGATCGTTTTCGATCCGTCGAACTACACGCAGAACGTGCTCTCGGCGGCGCGCGCATTGGAGCAGATCAACAACCAGATCCAGTCGCTGCAGAACCAGGCGACCATGCTGCAGAACATGGCGCGCAACCTTCAGAACCTGGATTTCTCTTCCGTCGGCCAGCTTACCGGTTCGCTCCAGCGGATCGACGGTTTGATAGACCAGGCAAGCGGTCTGAGCTTTGATCTCGGCAAGCTTCAGGACCAGTGGCGCCAGCAATATCCGGAAAGCTACGACGCCGCGATCAAGGTTAGCGATGTGGCCACCGCCGCACGCGAGCGTTGGCAGGATGCCATGCAGGCGTTCCGCCAGACCATGGGTGTCCAGTCGCAGATCGTGGAAAATGTCCGCGGCGACGGCGACCTGCTTGCCGACCTCGTCAATCGCAGTCAGGGCGCGGCTGGTGCGCTTGAGGCAAGCCAAGCGACCAACCAGTTGATCGCGCTGTCGACCAAGCAGCAGATGCAGATCCAGACGCTGTTGGCGACGCAGTTCCGGGCCGAGGCTCAAGATGCGGCGCGCAAGGCACAGTCCGAGGAAGCCGCCCGTCAGACGACAAAACGCTTCCTGGGCACCGGCACCGCTTATCCCGGCAATTGATCACTAGCACTTCAACATAAGGAAGGCGGCGGCATGAATGACCTTGGCGTCATCGATCGCTTCATGGAGACTTTTATCCGCTATATCGATAGCGGGTTCGGTCTGCTTTCGGGCGACGTCGCCTTCCTTACTACGACTCTAATTGGCATCGACATAACGCTGGCAGGCCTCGCCTGGGCATTCGGCGGCGAGTCCAACATTCTCGGCCGCCTCATCCGCAAGGTCCTCTATGTCGGCGTCTTCGCTTTCATCCTGAACAATTTCAAGAACCTAGCTGACATCATCTATCGATCCTTTGCCGGCCTCGGCATCAACGCGTCCTCCGGCAATCTGTCCGCCGACAATCTGCTGCACCCGGGCCGCATCGCCGCGACCGGTTTCCAGGGCGCGTGGCCACTGCTCGATCAAGCGAGCCAGCTTCTTGGCTTCCCGGAAATCTTTGGGAATGCGCTCACAATCTTTGTGCTGCTCGTGGCCTGGTTCCTGGTCATCATCGCCTTCTTCATTCTTTCGATCCAGCTCTTCATCACCATCCTGGAGTTCAAGCTCACCACGCTGGCCGGTTTCGTTCTGGTGCCCTTCGCGCTATGGAACCGATCGGCTTTTCTGGCCGAGCGCGTGCTCGGCAATGTGATCTCGTCCGGCATAAAGGTGATGGTGCTCGCCGTCATCGTGGGCATCGGCTCTACGCTGTTCGGCGAGTTCGCTTCCGCACTGCAAGGCAAGGACCCCGACCTGGCGGCGGCCATGTCGCAGGTGCTTGGCGCGCTGGCGCTTCTCGGGCTCGGCATTTTTGGTCCTGGGATCGCCTCGGGTCTTGTCTCCGGCGCGCCGCAGCTTGGCGCGGGCGCAGCACTGGGCACCACGGCGGCGGCTGCCGGATCGACGCTCGTTGCCGGGGGAGCCGCCTTTGCCGGCGCGCGCATGGCAACCGTCGGCGGGCTTGCCGCCGTCCGAGCCGGCACCGCCATGGGTTCGGCCGCTTCCTCGGCCTGGCAGCTGGGACGTGCGACCTCGTCCGACGCCGGCCTGTCCGGTGTGGCTGCTGGAATGCAGGGCGTGGCAAGTGCTGCCGGCGGCGCCGTGATGCGAGCAGCAGGATCTGCTGCGGGAAGCTTCAGGCCTAGCGCCAACGCCGGACGCGAAGCTGCATGGACCGCGACCGGCGGTGCGCCGACCGCGTCAATGCCCGGAGGTCAGGCCGGTTCTGCCCCTGATACCGCGCCCAACTGGGCGAGACGCATGCGTTCCGAGCAGACCTCTCGTGCTCATCGCCACGCCGCCATGCAGGCTGTCCGCGACGGTGACAGGCCGGGCGGCAGCGCCAATCCCTCTCTCAACGACAAGGACGACTAAATGCTCTTCAAGCGACCTGTTCAACGCTACGGCAAGACGCCCGAGCCGGTCACGCCGTATCAGAAGGCCGGCCAGCTCTGGGATGAGCGTATCGGCACATCACGGGTACAGGCCAGGAATTGGCGGCTGATGGCGCTTGGCTGCCTCGCTTTGGCGACCGGGCTCTCCGGCGGCCTTGTTTGGCAGTCGATGCAGAGCCGTGTCGTACCTTACGTCGTCGAGGTCGACCGCTTCGGTGAGGCGCGCGCCGTTGCGCCGGCAATCCAGGATTATCAACCTTCCGATGCCCAGATCGCCTGGCATCTCGGCCGCTTCATCCAAAATGTCCGTTCCATCTCAACCGACCCAGTGCTGGTACGGCAGAACTGGTTGGCGGCCTACGACTTTGCCACCGATCGTGCGGCGCTCTTCCTCAACGAGTATGCCAAGGCGAACGACCCCTTCGGTCAGATCGGCACGCGCAGCGTGTCGGTGCAGGTGACCAGCGTGGTCAGGGCTTCCGACAGCTCGTTCCAGGTCAAATGGACCGAGCAGGTTTTTGAGCGCGGCAGCCTCGCCAGCACGACGCGCTGGACCGCGATCCTCACCGTCGTGATCCGGCCGCCAAGCAATACCGATCAGCTGCGCAACAACCCGCTCGGCGTCTTCATCAACGCCATCGACTGGTCGCGCGAACTCGACAGCGCAGCACCTGCATCTGTTTCCCCGAAGGAGCCCGCCAATGACAAATAGAGCCCCATCGCTCCGCACCGTGCTAATCCTCTCTGCGTCGGCAGCCGTCCTCTCGGCCTGCGCATCGAAGCCGGTGCCGCCGCCTGAGATTTCCTATGACACGGTCGACTTCAAAGCAGCGGCAATCGAGAGGTCGCCGGAGAAGCCGGTGAGGATCGTCGAGGTGCCAAAGCCGCTGCCTTTGCCCGGTCAGTTGCAGCCTGATCCAGGCAAGGTCGTCGAGGATAAACGTTCCCCCGAAGAACGTGTCGCGGACGCCAACAAGGCGGCAACTCAGCAGCCCACCAAATACGGCTATGTCAATGCGGTTCAGGTCTATCCCTTCGCCGAAGGCGCGCTTTATCAGCTCTATGCCGCGCCGGAGCGCGTCACCGATATCGCTCTGCAGCCCGGTGAAAAGCTGACGTCAGTGTCGGCCGGCGACACGGTGCGCTGGGTCATTGGCGACACTGTCAGCGGCACCGGAGACAATCAGCGCACGCATGTGCTGGTCAAGCCCTTCGCGCCGGGGCTTAGCACCAACCTGGTGATCACCACCGAACGGCGGACGTATCACCTGCAGCTTCAAAGCACTGACAAGACCGCAATGGCGGCCATCTCATGGACCTATAGCGAGGACCAGATCATCGCGTTGCGGCAGCGCAATGCCCAAGCCGAGGCTGTCATGCCGGTCGCGTCGAATGTGGCGCTCGAGAACATTCGCTTCCGCTATTCGATCACCGGCGACACACCGCCCTGGAGACCGATGCGTGCCTTCGACGACGGCAGCAAGGTCTACATCGAATTCCCGCGTCGCATCGACCAGGGCGAGGCGCCGCCGCTCTTCATCGTCGGAGCCGACGGTAGCAACCAGCTCGTCAACTACCGCATGCGCGGCAACTATTACATCGTAGATCGTCTCTTTGCCGCTGCCGAACTGCGGCTTGGCTCGAAGCAACAGCAGGTGGTGCGCATCACCCGCACTGACGGGCGGCAACCGCCGCGGCGGATTTCGCTGTTTTCTGGTCTCGGCAGGTGAGGGGATCGCTCATGACTGACACGTCCCATTCCGCCGCTCCGCCGAAGCTTGATCCCGAGCAACTGCAGTTACGAGCATCGCCGCGACGCGCCGTCCGATTTAGGCGCGGCGTGATCATCGCGATCGCCGCAGTCGGATCTGGCGCAATATTCGGCGTCACCATGATCGCGCTGAGGGCCCCAGCTCTGCGCATCCAGGACTTGACGGAAGACCGCTATAACACCGCGCGCAAGCCAACCGCCGAGGGGCTCGACAGCCTCCCCAAGGACTATTCCGCGGTCAAGCCAAAGGCGCCCGTGCTTGGGCCACCACTGCCGGGCGACCTAGGCCGCCCAATCCTTGACCGGCAGCGCCAACTCGGCATCGCGCCGGGGCGGGAGGTTTCCGCGGAGGAGCAGCGGCTCGCCCAGCAGGCAATCGAGGCACGCGAGTCGCAAGTCATGTTCCGGATCGACAATCGCCCGAAGCAGACGGATGCCACGGGCAAGGGGCAGGGCGCCCAGCAGCCATTTGAGGCACTTCCGGAAGCTGGTGCCTCCCGCACGTCAGCTTCTATTGCACCAGCCGAGGGCGACCAGAACAACCAGCAGCGCAAGCTGGATTTTGTGAGCCAGCGGGACACAAACGGGATCTACAATCCGCATGCGCTGCAGACCCCGGCTTCGCCTTATCAACTCATGGCCGGCAGCGTGATCGCCGCCAGCCTCATCACAGGGATCAATTCGGATTTGCCCGGCCTTGTCGTCGCGCAGGTCACTGAGGATGTGCACGACACCGTCACCGGCAGCATCTTGCTGATCCCGCAGGGCTCGCGCCTGATCGGCACCTATGACAGCGTCGTCGCTTTTGGCCAAAAACGCGCGCTGCTCGTCTGGCAGCGAATAATCCTGCCCGACGGTTCCTCGATTGAAATCGACAACCTGTCCGCCACGGACACTGCCGGCTATGCGGGGCTTGAAGACAAGGTGGATTTCCACACCTGGCAGCTGATCAAGGGCGTTGCGCTGGCCACATTGCTGGGTGTCGGCACCGAGTTGAGTTTTGGTGAAAACGAAAGCGATCTAGTCAAGGCGATCCGGCAATCCACTCAGCAGAACGTCAATCAGGCCGGCCAGCGCATCACGGAAAAGAATCTCAATATTCAGCCGACAATCACCGTCCGCCCTGGTTGGCCTTTGCGGGTGATCGTACACAAGGATCTCGTGCTGCGGCCGTACCAGGGCTGAACAGGAGTAATCATGGCCAATTTGAAACTCGGAAAGCTTCCAGACCGGACACCTTCCAAGATCACTATCACAGTTAGCGC
Source organism: Mesorhizobium sp. M2A.F.Ca.ET.039.01.1.1 (assembly GCF_003998035.1). Lineage (NCBI taxonomy): Bacteria > Pseudomonadati > Pseudomonadota > Alphaproteobacteria > Hyphomicrobiales > Phyllobacteriaceae > Mesorhizobium > Mesorhizobium sp. M2A.F.Ca.ET.039.01.1.1. Next base: position 32,347 of record NZ_RZRY01000009.1, read on the forward strand.
GGACCTGAGCCAAGCGCTCCAGGACTACGCGGCGCTTTACCGGCGGGCGTATGGTGAGTCTGAGACCGTCGCCGAGCTGATCCCGTTCATGTTGGCAGGGTTTCTGGAAGGCGACCGGGCGTTTGCCAAAGCCAGAAAGGATGGCCTTTCCGCCGCAGCCAGCACGTCGGAGAAACCGGGACGGCAATCAGCTTCAACACCGGACAATGCATAGCGCGGGTGCCGTTCTTGGGACAGACAAGCTCTTCTGCTCGCGCAGCCTTCAACCCCGCGATTGCATCCCCGGGGTTTACAAATCAGGCTCTGGCTTTCCGCTTTGAGGCGGGTCTCTTGGGCGGAGCGGCCTTCCTTCCCAAGCCCAACGACTTTGCCAGCGCTGATCGGGTCGCCGAATAGTTCGGGGCGACCATGGGATAGTCCTTGGCCAGTGCCCACTTCGCCCGGTATTCATCGGGCGTCATCCCGTGTCGGGTCGCCAGATGGCGCTTAAGCGACTTGTATTTCTGACCGTCTTCGAGGCTGATAATGTAGTCCGGGAACACCGACCTTTTTGGGTTAACTGCGGGCTTCTGGACGGGCGCTTCAACTGGAGTTGCCTGGCCAATATTAGACAGTGCCGAGTTCACACTGGCAATCAAATCGGGCAATCCAGACACTGGAACAGCGTTGTTCTGGACATAGGCGGAGACGATATCCGCAGTAAGTTCGATCAGATTATTGGCTTCTTCAGACATCGGCCTCCTCCCAGCTCGAAAATCAACATTCATATAGCCCATCCCCCAGATGTGCAACCAATGTGATGGCCCGATAATGGCTTTAGTTCTAGACCATCGCTGCGCTTTTTTGTTTCGTCAGACTCTTCTGCACACGGCAGTCTTGGATGTGGTGAAGGCGGCGCCACCGCATCGTTGCTCAAGTTGTATGTGCCGCCATCCGACATGGCGTTCTTGTTTTGATGGTGAGGGGAGTTGGACCAACTTTTGTAAAATCCCACCAAGAAATAGCAAGATTTCCCGCTCTGACGCCGGCAAAGCTCGCGGCACGCCCGAGGTACGTGCCGTCGGCGCGGCGCTGGCCATGTAGCAGCCGCCGGGAATTCCCGCCAAGCGAGCCCAGTGCTGCATCATCGCATACTTCGGCATGACACAATCTGGAGTATCTAGCGTCCCACGCCCGGAATTCCTGGAACAGCGGAGACCGCTCCAGCACCGGCGCTTCATCCGCTCGTAACGGTTCCGGTTGCAAACAAATATAAGAAATGCCTAAATA